>CAZZZR010000152.1:0-6481 GCA_964658605.1 uncultured Caulobacter sp.
CGTCCGCGACGGGCGGCGGCTCGGGCGCGGCGGCGGCCTCGGACTTGCCGGGCCAGCTCAGCAGGCGAGCGGGCGCCACCCGGGCGGTCTCGCGGCCTGGCGTCGCATAGGGCTGGGACGGGAGGGGTGACGCGTAGGCGTCCGGCAGGGGTGCTGCGGTGGGCGCAGGGCCGTAGCGGTCCGGCGGCGTCGCGGCGCTTGCGGCCGACCACGCGCCGGCGAGCGCCAGCGCCGGGATCAGGCCTGCGAGAGGTGGCGCCATGCCGAAGGGGTCCGGGAGGGGAATGATCGCGGCAGGGTAGCCCGGGGCGGCTTAACCGTGACCTAACGGCCCCGCCAGCGGATCAGCGCCAGCCGCTCCAGCGCTTCGACCCCCGCATGCAGCAGGGCGGCCATGACGCCCAGCGCCACCACCGCGGCGAACATTTCGGCCGTGCGCAGCCGCTGGCCCGCCTCAAGAATGCGCCAGGCGAGTCCCTGCGCGCCGCCCGCCCCGGCGGTGAACTCCGCCACCACCGCTCCGATCACCGCCGCGCCGACGCCGACCTTCAAGCCCTCCAGCACGAAGGGGATCGCGGCCGGGAGCCGCAGGCGAAGCAGACGGGCGAGGGGGTGGGCGGCGTAGAGGTCGAACAGTCGCTCCAGGTCCGGATCGGCGGACTTCAGCCCCGTCAGCGCGCCGGAGAAGAGCGGGAAGAAGGCCACGATCGCAGCCAGGGCCAGGATGGCGCGGCCGGGATGGTCCAGCCCCGCCCAGATCACGAACAGGGGGGCGACGGCGATCACCGGCGTCACCTGCAGGGTCACCGCGACGGGGCGGATCGCGCTTTCCGCGACCGGGCTCAGCCCGGCGACGAGCGCCAGCGGCCAGGCGAAGGCCGCGGCGACCAGGAGCGCCAGCAGCGCCGTGGACAACGTCACCCAGCCGGCGTGGAGGAGCCCCGGCCCGTCCGCCGCCAGGACCTGCGCAACGGCCGAGGGCGGGGGCAGGAGGTAGGCGGGAAACGCGAACAGGCGGCAGGCGGCCTCCCACGCGGCGAGGACGACGGCCACCAGCAGCCACGGCGCCAAGAGGCGCGCGGCGTTCACTGCCCCCTCTCCAAGAGCGCGGAGGCGCGCTCGACCGTCTGGCGAAAGCGGGGATCGGCCCGGAAGCCGGGCGGGCGGGGAAGGGGACCGTCGACGGCGACCTCGCCCGCGACCCGGCCGGGGCCCCCCGTCAGGGCCACCACGCGCGCGCCCATGTAGACGGCCTCCTCCACGCTGTGGGTGACGAACACCAGGGCCGCCCCGCTCGCCTTCCATAGCGCCAGCACGTCGTCGGCCAGGCGACGGCGCGTGATCTCGTCGAGCGCGGCGAAGGGTTCGTCCATCAGTAGCAGGCGCGGTCGCGGCGCCAGGGCGCGGGCCACGCTGACGCGCATCGCCATGCCGCCGGAGAGCTGCGCCGGCGTCTTGGCTTCCGTCCCGCGCAGGCCCACCGCGGCCAGCGCCTCGGCGGCGCGCGCCCGCGCCTGAGCGTGCGGGACGCCCGACAGCTCGAGCGGCAGGGCGACATTGGCGAGCGCGTCGGCCCAGGGCATCAGCGTGGGGGCCTGGAAGACGACGGCGGTGTCGGTGGGGCCGAGGTCGCGCACCACGCGCCCGCGGCTCGGCGGCTCGAGCCCCGCCAGCAGCCGCAGCGCGGTGGACTTGCCGCCGCCCGACGGCCCGATCAGCGCCAGCGACTCACCCGCCGTGACCTCGAGAGAGATCGGCCCCAGCGCGGGGACGCCCCGATAGGCGACCTCCGCCGCCTCCAGGGCGACCAGGGCGCTCACGCGCCGGCGGCCGCAGGCGCGGCCGGCGGGAAGGCCAGGCTGTAGGCGGCCTCGGCCGCGAGACCGTCAGGGACGAGGCCCAGCCCTCGCGCCATGGCGAAGAAGGCTGTCCAGCGCGCCGCGGTCATCGTCCCGATCGGCTCTGCCGCCGGCTCGACGATGGCGTAGCTGCGCAGCTTGTCGCGCGCTTGAGCCAGGATGTCGGGGCGCATCTCCGCGTTGTCCTTCAGGATCAGCGCGTCAGCGGGAGCGGGGTCGCCGTGCAGGTAGGCGCGCCAGCTGGCGGAGCTCGCATCCACGAACGCCTGCACCGCCCGGGGCGCCTTGGCGATCAGGCCGTCTGAGGCCAGCACCATGCCCGCGTAGCCGTCGTAGCCGTGGTCGGCGAGCAGGAAGACGTCTGGCCTGAACCCGCCCGCCTTCTCCACGATGTAGGGTTCGCTGGTGACGTAGCCCTCCTGCACCGCGCGCTCGTCGGCGATGAACGGGGCGGGGCTGTAGGTGTAGGCGCGGCGCTGCGCATCGGTCACGCCGTAGCGCGCCTTCAGCCACAGCCACAGCGACGTCACGGCCGAGGCCGAGACCAGGATCGGACGGTCGCCCTTCAGGTCCTCAAGTTTCGTCACCCCCGCGCCGGGGTGCGCCATCAGCACTTGCGGATCCTTCTGGAACGCCGCCATCACCGCCTTCACCGGGGCCTTCTGCTTGGCGAGGTCCAGGAGCTGGAAGGCGTTGGAGCCGATCCCCAGCTCCGCCGCCCCCGTGGCGATCAGCTGCGGCACGTTGGAGCCCGGGCCGCCGGGAACGATCGTCACGTCCAGCCCGCGCTTGGCGTACTCCCCCGTCGCCAGCGCCTGGTAGAAGCCGCCGTGCTCGGCCTCCGCCTTCCAGTCGGTGGCGAAGCGGATGGCGGTGCGCCCGGCGGCGGCCTTCGGCTTGGGGGCGCAGGCGGCGGCCAGCACGGCGGGCGAGGCGGCGACGAGGGTGCGGCGGGCGATCATGCCCGCACTCTAACGCCAAGCTATCGGGGAGGAAGCGCCCGCCCGCCGCGCATGTCCCCCAAAAACCGGACAGGTTGACTTTTTTGCCTGCGGCGCCGACCGTCGCTCTTTACGGGAGCGGGCGGATGACGTTCGAAGGGTCATTCGAGGATCGGCTTGCGATCCGCGAACGGATCGAAGCCTACAGCGACGCGGTCTTCCGCCACGACGCGGAGGCGTGGATCGCCAACTGGGCGCATGAGGCGGTCTGGGTCCTGCCGGGGGTCGAGATCGCGGGTCGCGAGACGATCAAGGCCGCCTGGGTGGAGGCCATGGCGGCCTTCGAGCTGGCCGCCTTCTTCGCCACGCCGGGCGCCATCCATGTCGACGCCGACCGCGCGTCCGCACGCGTCTACACTCGTGAACTGCTCACCGACCGCGCGGGCGGGGTGCGTCGGATCGTCGGCGCGTACGACGACGCCCTGGTCCGCGAAGGCGGCGCCTGGCTCTTCGCCCGCCGCGCCTACCGCATCCTGCACGACGAGACACAGGACGCCCCATGACCGTCGTGATCGCCGGAGAGATCGATCTGCCGCCCGAACGCCGCGAGGCCGCTCTGACCGGCGCGGCGCCCCTGATCCGCGATGCGCTCGCCGAACCGGGCTGCGTCCACTACGCCTGGACGGCCGACCTCAGCCTTCCGGGCCGCGTGCACGTGTTCGAGGAGTGGACCTCCGAGCCCGACCTCGCCGCGCATCTGGCGGGTGCGCCCTATCGAGGCATGCTGGCGCACCTGGGCGCCGTCGGCATCCTGAACGCCGTGACCCGCAAATACCGGGTGGACCGAGTCGAGCCCGTCTACGATCCGGAAGGGCGGCCGCGGGCGGACTTCTTCACGACCGGCTGAGGGGTCCCTTCAGCCCGCCAGCGCTTCGCGCTTCTCTTCCAGCGCGAGCCACTCGTCCTCTGCGGCGGCCAGGGCGGCGCGCCTGGCGTCCAGCGCCGTCATCAGCCGGTCGAAGCCCGAAGGATCGCGGGCGTAGAGCGTCGGATCGGCGAGCGCCCGTTCCTCAGCGGCGATCTCGGCGGGGGCGCGGGCGATCAGCGCTTCCAGCTCTTCCAGGCGGCGGGCGTCCTTGTAGGTGAGCCTGGCGGCGGCCGTCCGCTTGGCGGGAGGCGGAGGAGGAGACGCCGCCTTCGCCTGACCGCCTGCGGTCTCGGGAAACGCGAAGAAGCCTGGGTTCTGGCGCACGAAGTCGCTCCAGCCTCCCGGCGTCTCCACGGCGCCGCCGCGCCCGTCGAGCGCGATGGTGGAGGTGGCCAGCCGATCGATGAAGTCGCGGTCGTGGCTGACGAGGATCAGCGTGCCGTCGTAGTCGGCGAGCAGGTCCTCCAGCAGCTCCAGCGTCTCCATGTCGAGGTCGTTGGTCGGCTCGTCCAGCACCAGGAGGTTCGCGGGCTTGGCCAGGGCGCGCGCCAGCATCAGGCGGTTGCGCTCGCCGCCGGAGAGGGTGGAGACCGGCTGGCGCAGCTGGCTGTCGCGGAACAGGAAGTCCTTGGCGTAGGCGGCGACGTGCTTGGGGAAGCCCCGCACCACGATCTGGTCGCCCCCGTCCGGCGCCAGCGCCTCCCACAACGTCTCCGCCCCGCCCAGCGAGGCGCGGGACTGGTCGAGGTAGGCGACGTCCAGCTGCGTGCCGAGCTTCACCTCCCCTGAGTCCGGCTCGATCTGGCCGAGCAGCAGCTTCACCAGCGTGGTCTTGCCTGCGCCGTTCGGGCCGACGATCGCGACGCGGTCGCCGCGCACGATGCGGGTGGAGAAGCCCTGCGCCACGATCTTCTCGCCCCAGCGCTTGGAGACGCCCTTCGCCTGCGCCACCAGCTTTCCGCTCGTCCCGCCCGCGTCCAGCGTCAGCTCCAGCGTCCCGGTCCGGTCCTTCAGCCAGGCGGCCTTCTGTGCGCGCATGGCGTCCAGAGCGCGCGCGCGGCCCTCGTTGCGGGTGCGGCGGCCCGTGATCGAGCGCTGGAAGGTGTAGGCTTCACGCTCGATGGCGCGCTCCAGCCGGCGCAGGCGCTCGGCCTCCTCCGCCTCGACCTTCTCGGCCCAAGCGTCGAACTGCGAGAAGCCCGCGTCCAGCGTGCGCACCTGCCGGTGGGCGAGCCAGAAGCAGCGCTGGGTGGTGCGCTCCAGGAAGGCGCGGTCGTGGCTGACGATGAAGGCGGCGGCGCGCAGGGACGCGATCTTCGCCTCCAGCGTCTCGATGGCGGCGATGTCGAGGTGGTTGGTCGGCTCGTCCAGCAGCAGAAGGTCGGGCGCCTCGGCGAAGGCGCGGGCCAGGGCCGTGCGGCGGATCTCGCCTCCGGAGAGGCCTTGCGTCGATTTGGACGGGTCCAGCCCGAACGCCTCCAGCTCGGCTTCCGCGACCCAGTGGTCCGCGCCGCCGGCCGTGGCATGGTCGAGCACGGTGTCGCCGACGATCGCCGGCTCCTGCGGCACGTTGGCGACGGTGAGGCCCGGCTGCAGGAAGCGCTCGCCCCCGTCCGGCTCGATCCCCCCCGCGATCAGCCGCATCAGCGTCGACTTGCCCGCGCCGTTGCGGCCGACGAGGCAGGCGCGGACGCGGGGCTCCAACGCCAGGTCGACGCCGTCGAACAGCATGGACGGTCCGTCCTGCAGGCGCACGCCGTTGAGGGCGACGACGGGTGGGACGGTGCTGCGGGCCATGGCGGCTAGATAGCGACCGCCGCCCGCCTAGGGGAGGGCGGTCAGCGTTCGGCCACGATCCGCGCGAGGTCGGACGGACGGTTGGCGTAGATCGTCCGCGCCCGGGCCAGCGCCTGCGCCTGCGCGGGGCCGTCGCCCAGCACCTTGTAGGCCCGCACCAGCCGCGCCCACCCGTCGACGTCGTCGGGCTGAGCCTGCAGCCGCGTCGCCAACCGTGCGACCATCTGGCGGATGAAGGCCTGCTGGTCGCCGCCGTCCGCAGCCAGACCGCGGGCCGCCGTCGCCACCTGCTCCGCCGACGGCCCTCCGGACAGCGAGGGGGGCGCCGAGGCCTGGGCGATCTGCGCCTCCAGCGCCCCGCGGCGGGGATCGTCCGCGGGCAGGTCGGCGGCGAGGGCGCGCCAATCGGCCAGTCCGCCCGCGACGTCGCCCCGCGCCATCCTCAACCGGGCGAGGTGCAAGCGCGCGGCGGCGTTCTTCGGGTCTCGCCGTAGGGCCTCGCGGAAGGCGGCCTCCGCGGGAGGCTCGACCTTATCGCCCGCGCCCATGGTCAGCGCTTCGCCCTCCTGCGCCGGATAGTCGGCGTTGCCCGGCGCAAGCTTGGCGGCCCGGGCGAAGGCGCGGGCGGCCTCGCCGGGCGAGCCGGCGGCCAGCTGCGCGCGGCCGAGGTAGTCGAACACCTGCGGGTCGCCGGGCCGTCCCTGAGCGATCAGCTCCAGCACCGCGGCCATCCGGCCCGGGTCGAGCGTGGCCGGATCGGCGGCCCGCCAGGAGGCGAGGCGACGGGCGTAAGGCTGGTCGGCGACGCCCGGATTTCCCACAGCCATGTAGAGCGCGCCGGCGACGAGCGCGGCCAGCGCGGCGGTCGCCGCCGCTGCGATCCGGGAGGTGCGGCCGCCTCGGGCCTCGGGGTCGGCGGGCCGGTCGGCCGCCGCCAGCAGGCGCCGTCCCGCCTC
>CAZZZR010000153.1:0-6380 GCA_964658605.1 uncultured Caulobacter sp.
TTCTGCCCGTTCCCGGAGTACGACGATCCGACGGCGGCGGCCTGGCTGGCCACGATGGAGGACAGAACCTGCGGCGTCCCGTCCGCATCCAGCCGCACGACGGCGGCGGCCGTCTCGTCGCAGCTGGTCTCGATGCCGAGGACGACGAGGGCGGGCAGGGGGTCGCTCCGTTGCGGCGGCGGGCGCGCTCCGATAGCGAGGGGGCGTCCCGATCCAAGGCCCGACCTAAGGCCCGCCCGCCCGCCATGCAATCGCCGGCCGTCCTTCCCCCGCCGCCGCCTCGACTTACCGGGCGGCGTTGAGCCGTGCGCGTCTGGGTCACACGCGCCGAGCCCGGCGCCGGCCGCACCGCCGGGGGCCTGGTCGAACGCGGCGTCGACCCGCTCGTCGCGCCCCTGCTCCGGCTACAGCGGCTCACGCTCGAGCCAGGCGAGGCGGAGGCGGCGCTCGCGGGCGCGGCGGCGCTCGCCTTCACCAGCCGCGCGGGCGTGGAGGCGCTCGGTGCGCTCACGACCGTCCGCGACCTGCCGGTGTTCGCCGTCGGCGACGCGACCGCCGAGGCCGCGCGCGCGGCGGGGTGGGCGAAGGTGGAGAGCGCCGACGGCGACGCCGCCGCGCTTGCGGACCTGATGGCCGCCTCGACGCCTGGGGTGGGAGCCGTCCTCGCCCCCGGTGCGAGGGAGCCGGCGTTCGACCTCGTCGGCGCGCTGCAGGCCAAGGGGATCGCGGCGCGCGCCCTGCCGCTCTACGCCTCCGCGCCGGCTGACGCGCCCCCTCCGCCGGTGGTGAAGGCTCTGGCCGAGGGCGTGCTCGACGGTCTGCTTCTGCATTCCCCAGCGGCGGCCCGCGCGCTCGCCGCCTGCGCCTCAGCCGACGCCGCGTTCGCGCACGCGCTGCGCCCGCTCAAGGCCTACGCGCTCTCGCCCGCCTGCGCCGCGCCGGTTTCGGGCTTGTTCGTCCGCCCGCCCGCCTGCGCGCAGGCTCCCCGCGAGCGCGACCTCCTGGCGCTGCTGCGCGATCGGTGAGGCGCCGACCCCGCTTGGCGCCCGCCCCCCGCTCCGCTACACACCCCCTCCTGCAACCGGGCCGCCTTAGCTCAGCCGGTAGAGCGGCGCATTCGTAATGCGTAGGTCAGGTGTTCGAGTCACCTAGGCGGCACCACTCCTTCATTGGGCTAGCGATCTCACAGCCCTGGGCGGCCGCCGCGCCGGCGCGGAGGGGCTGGTGGCGGTGGTCTATCGCATGTCGGGCGAGGCCGCCTGCTGGCGCGACCATGGGTGGACCCGCGTACGGGCGGGAGGCTGCGAGACGTCGTTCCTCACCGCCGCGCCGTCCTACTTCATCCGGGCCGAAAGCCCAGACGCGCGGGGAGGACGCCGCATCTGGGCCAAGGGCGGCGACCAGCTGTGCATAATCTACCCCGGTCCCTAAGATCTCCGCCTCGGCCTGCAGGACGCCTGCACCGCGCTGTTCTCCCGCCGTGAAATCCGCGACGCGCCGGAACGCGTGACGGAGAAGTTCGTAGACTGAGACGCCGCTTCCAATCGGACGGCGGCGTTGGGCCGACGTGTGAGGGCAACCCGACCGCTCCCGACGACGGCGCTCTCCCAGAGCAGGTCAGACCTCTCCGGTCGCCCATCCATGGTGCGGCTGCACCCCGGAAGCGTCGGACGGGCGGCGGGCTCGCCGAGGGCGGTGTTCAGAGCAGCCTGTCGAGCGTGACCGGGAGGTCGCGGACGCGCTTTCCGGTGGCGTTGAACACCGCGTTCGCCACCGCCGCCCCGACGCCCGTGATGCCGATCTCGCCGACGCCGCGGGCGCCCATGGGCGTGTGCGGGTCGGGTTCGTCGGTCCAGATCACGTCGATCTGCGGAACGTCCAGGTGGACGGGCACGTGGTACTCGGCCAGCGAGGGGTTCATGATCCGCCCGCTGCGCTCGTCGAACTCGGTCGCCTCCATCAGCGCCAGGCCGAGCCCCATGATGATGCCGCCGCGGAACTGGCTGGCGGCGGTCTTGGCGTTGAGGATTCGCCCGCAGTCGAAGGAGCCCAGGAAGCGGCTCACCCGAACCTCCCCCGTCACCGCGTTCACCCGCGCCTCGCAAAACAGCGCGGAGTGCGAATGCATCGACCAGTGCTGCAGCTCGAGCGGGGGAGGGGCCTCGGCCTCGACCGTCAGTTCCTCGCGTTGCGCGCGCTGGAGGATCGAGGCGTAGCTCTCGCGGCGGCTCTCGTCGTCGAGCGCGCACAGGCCGCCGTCCAGCCCGCCCACCTCGTCGGGCTTGAGCCCCGCCAGGGGCGAGTCGTTGCCGGCGAGCTTCAGCAGCTCCTCCACCAGCGCCTTGTGCGCGGCGATCACGGCCGCGCCGATGGCGGCGGTCTGCTGCGAGCCGCCCGCCAGCACCGCGCCCGGCAGGTCGGTGTCGCCATAGTTGAAGGTGATCGCATCCATGGGCAAGCCCAGCCGCTCGGCCGCGACCTGGGTCTGCGCGGTGGAGGTGCCCATGCCCATCTCGTGCGCGGCGACGCCGACCACGGCCTTGCCCTCGCGGGTCAGAGTAATGCGCGCGGCCCCGCCCGGCATGCGGTAGTAGGGGTAGGTGCCGCCGGCGCAGCCCAGGCCGACGAGCCAGTCGCCCTCGCGCCGTGCGCCGGGCGCTCCGCGCTTCGACCAGCCGAACCGCTCGGCCCCGTCGCGCCAGGCCTTCTCGACGGCCCGCTGGGAGAAGGGCAAGCCGGTCGTGGGCTCCTTCTCCGGCTCGTTCTTCAGGCGCAGTTCGATCGGGTCCATGCCCATGGCGTGCGCGAGCTCGTCGATCCCGCACTCCAGGCCCACGGTTCCGACCGCCTCGCCCGGCGCGCGCATGAAGGTGTTGGCGACGCTGTTCATCCGGACGATGTCGACCTCGAGCTTGAAGCTCTCCGAAGCGTACATGCCGCGCGACGCCAGGATGAACGGCTCCGGCATGGCGTTGTGCGGCGTCATCACCGACAGGCCGGTGTGGATCAGCGCCTGGAACGTGCCGTCGTCCGCCGCGCCGATCGCCACCCGCTGCTCGGTGAGCGAGCGCCCGCCGACGATGCGGAACACGCCCTCGCGGGACAGCAGGATGCGCACGGGCCGGCCCGTGACCCGCGAGGCCTCGGCCGCCAGATACTGGTGCTGCCACAGAAGCTTGGAGCCGAACCCGCCGCCCACGAAGGGCGAGGTGACGTGCACGTTCTCCTCGGGGATGCCGAACACCTGCGCCAGCGTCCACGCCTCGTGCGCCACCGCCTGCGACGCGTCGTGGACGCGAAGACGGTCGCCCTCCCAGGCCACGGTGCAGCCGTGCAGCTCGATCGGGCTGTGGTTGTGGCGGGGCGTGGAGTAGCGCGCGTCGATCTTGTGCGGGGCGGCGGCCAGGCCGGCCTCCGCGTCCTTGACCTCGAGCTTCAGCGGTTGGCCCATGAACGTGCCGGGCTCGGAGCCCTTGGCCTTGGCGTCGGCCAAGGCGGTGACGGGCGCCTCTTCCGCATAGGTCACCCGGATCAGGCTCTGGGCGTGGTCGGCCTGCTCCTGCGTCTCCGCGAGCACCAGAGCGACGGGCTGACCGTTCCAGTGGATCCGGTCGTCCTGCATCAGCGGTACGTCGTCTGTGCCGACCGCCAGCGGCTGCGACATGAACACGGGGGGCGGCTTCACGTTCGGCGCGTTCCTGTGCGTCATCACGAAGATGACGCCCGGCGCGGCTTCGGCGGCGGAGGTGTCCAGCGCGGTGATGCGTCCGCGCGCGATGTTGGAGTATTTCAGCGCCGCGTACGCCATGTTCTCCAGCGGGAACTCGGCGGCGAAGCGGGCCTGGCCCGCGACCTTCAACGGACCGTCGATGCGGCTGATGGAGGCGCCGATCAGTCCATGCTTGTGGCGGATCAGAGGGTCGGGCTTGCCGCCGGGGATGAAGCTGTCGGGCGCGAGCTCGACGGCCTTCTTCATCACCGCCTGCGCGGCGCTTTGGACGGTCTCCTGGATGCCGGGCATCAGGCGGCTCCTGTCTGGGCGGCGAGCTTGGACAGCGTGTCGACGATCATGCGCTTGGCCAGTTCGATCTTGAAGGCGTTGTCGCGCAGGCCCTTGGCGGGCGCGAGCTCCGCCTCGGCCGCGGCGCGGAAGGCTGCTTCGGTGGCCGGGCCGCCCCTCAGCGCGGCCTCAGCCCGGCTGGCGCGCCAGGGCTTGTGGGCTACGCCGCCCAGCGCCAGGCGCACGTCCTTCACCACGCCGCCCTCGACCTCGACCGCCGCGGCGAGCGAGACAAGGGCGAAGGCGTAGGAGGCGCGGTCGCGGGCCTTGCGGTAGGTGGCGGGCCCGCCGATCGCGTTGGGCGGCAGACTGACGGCGGTGATCAGCTCGCCGGGCTCCAGCACCGTCTCGATCTGCGGCGTGTCGCCCGGGAGGCGGTGGAAATCCACGAGCGGCACGTCTCGCGGGCCGCTGAGCCCTTCCACCGTCACCACCGCGTCCAGCGCAGCGAGCGCCACGCACATATCCGAGGGGAAGGTGGCGACGCACGCGGGGGAGGCGCCCAGCACCGCGTGGATGCGGTTGAAGCCGTCGACGGCGTCGCAGCCCGCGCCGGGCTCGCGTTTGTTGCAGCGCGCGGCGTCGTCGTAGAAGTAGGTGCAGCGGGTGCGCTGCATCAGGTTGCCGCCGACGGTGGCCATGTTGCGGATCTGCGCCGAGGCGCCCGCCAGGATCGCTTGGCTGAGGATAGGGTAGCGCTCGCGCACCCGCCGGTTGGCGGCCACGGCGGTGTTCCTGACGCCGGCCCCGATGCGCAGGCCGCCGCCCTCCCTCTCCTCGATCCCGTCCGACAGGCCCGTGACGTCGACCAGCCGCTCCGGCGTCTCGACCGTCTCGCGCATCAGGTCGACGAGGTTGGTGCCGCCGCCCAGGTACTTCGTCCCGGCCTGTGCGCCGAGCGCAAGCGCCGCCTGCGGGTCGGCCGCGCGCTCATAGAGGAAGGGCGTCATCAGGCGGCCTCCTGCTCGCTTCGCGCGGTGGCGGCGACGTCGGTGTAGGTCTCGAGCACGGCCTCGACGATCCCGTTGTAGGCGCCGCAGCGGCACAGGTTGCCGCTCATCCGCTCGCGCACCTCGTCCCGCGTCAGATCGTAGCCGGTCTCGGCGACGTCCTCGCTGACGTAGCTCGGGACGCCGCGCTCCAGCTCGCCGGCCATGCCGACCGCCGAGCAGATCTGGCCGGGGGTGCAGTAGCCGCACTGGAAGCCGTCATGTTCGACGAAGGCCGCCTGGAGCGGATGCAGCGACCCCGGCCCGCCCAGTCCCTCGATGGTGGTGACGGATCGGCCGGCGTACTGCACCGCCAGCGCAAGGCAGCTGTTGATCCGCTCCCCGTCGACCAAGACGGTGCAGGCCCCGCAGGCCCCCTGGTTGCAGCCCTTCTTCGAGCCGAACAGGTGGAGGCGCTCCCGCAGGAGGTCGAGCAGCGAGGTGCGCACGTCGAAGTCGACGTCCACGTCCTGGCCGTTGATGGTGAGCTGCATCAGCCTTCCCCGCGTCGCGATCCGAAGCTTCCAAGGCGTGAACGCGCGGGGAGCCTTCGCTATCCCGGGTGCGACGACTTGGCTTCGATCGCGCCTTTCGCGCCTCTTATCGCCCGGGAGCGCGACGCTCTGATGTCGTGCGGGAGAGAAGCGTTACGGCGCTCGCGGCCACGAGGTAGGCGCCGGCGCAGTAGATCAGGAGCCCGCCGTAGGACCCCGTCCGTGTCAGGGCCGCGCCCGCCGCCTGCAGCATCGCCAGTCCCGCCAGGTTGCCCCCGAGCGCCCCGAGCGCAGCCACGCGTCCGAGGACGGCGGCGGGGAAGCGGTCCGTTGCGAAGGCGAAGACGTTGGTCGAGAACGCCTGGTGTCCGGCCAGCACGGTCCCGAGGAGCAGCGCGGCGGTCCAGACATCGGGGGCCGTGGTCACGGACAAAGCGGCCAGGGGCGGCAGGGCGGCCGTGAAGAGCGCGATCGAGCGTACGCGGTCCTGCCCGAGACCGGCCGCGCGGAGCTTCATAGGCGCCCAGCCGCCGACAAGGGCGCCGAGGGCCGCCAGCACGTAGATGGCCGACAGCGGCGCGGCGGTCGCGCCGAGCCCAAGACCGAACCGGCGGTGCAGGAGGTCGGGGGCCCAAAACAGCAGCAGCCACCAGACGGGGTCGGTGATCGCCTTGGCCGCGATGACGGCCCAAAGGCTGCGCTCGCGCAGGAGGCGTGAGACCGGCGCGGGCACGACGGGAGCAGGGTCGGTCCGCTCCGGCGGCCGGTCCGGCAGCGCCAGCCAGCCCGCGACCCAGACGAGGCCGAGCGCCCCGGTCGCGGCGAACGTCCAGCGCC
>CAZZZR010000154.1:0-6350 GCA_964658605.1 uncultured Caulobacter sp.
GAGAGGTCGGCGCCCGCCAGGTCCGCCCCGGTCAGGGTGGCGAGCTTCAGGTTGGCGCGGACCAGCTTGCAGTCCTTCATGATCGCGTCGCTGAAGTCGCAGCGCACGGCCATGATGCCCGACAGCTTGGCGCGCTGCAGGTTGGAGCCCGCCAGCGTGGCGCCCTGCACGTCGCCGGGGCGCACGGCGTGCTCCAGCATCTTGTAGCCGGTGGCCTTGTCGGCGGCGGCGATGGCGCCCTCGCGCAGGTCGCACTCGAACATGTCGGCGCCGGTGAGGTTGGCGCCGCGGAGGCACGCGCCGCGCAGGTCGGCGCGGCGCAGCGAGACCTCGACCATGATGGCGTTCTGCAGGTCCACGCCGAAGAGGTTGGCGTGGTCGAGCCGCGCGCCTGTCAGATCGACGTCCGACATGATGGCGCCGGTGAAGTCCGCGTCGGTGAGATTCCTGCCGCGCAGGTCCAGCCCGCTCATGTCGACCCAGGAGAACACCGCGCGCGCCCCGCCGGGCTTGGCCTGCCACAGGCGGTCGTGGCGGGCGCACACGGCGTCGACCTCGAGCTGGGTGACGCGGCGATAGGTGACGGTGGCGGCCTGCGCCGACATGGGAGGGCCTCGGGTGTTCAGCGGCGCGTCGAGGCTAGGCGGATCAAGGTTAACGGGCCGTTCCGAACATCGATGAAGCTCGGCCGTGGAAGGTCGCGCGGCGTCTACCGCTCAACCCGGCAGCGCCTGAGCGCGCGCCTCGTCCAGGTAGCGCGCGGCGGTCGGCTTCAACGCGGCGTCGAGCGTCACGGCCAGGGGGTTCCCGGTCGGGATCTCCAGCCCGGTGATCGCGTCCTCCGACACAGCGTAGAGGTGCTTGACGATCGCGCGCAGGGAGTTGCCGTGGGCGGCGACCAGCAGGGTCTCGCCCCGGGCGAGCGCGGGCGCGATCGCTGAGTTCCAGTAGGGCAACGTCCGCTCCAGCGTCGTCTTCAGGCTCTCCGTCCGGGGAATGTCGATCCCCCGGTAGCGGCGGTCTGAGGCGAACTCGTAGGCGCCGCCCGGCTCCAGCGGGGGCGGCGGCACGTCGTAGGACCGGCGCCAGACGTGGACCTGCGCCTCGCCGTGCTTGGCGGCGGTTTGCGCCTTGTCTAGGCCGGTCAGCGCGCCGTAGTGCCGCTCGTTCAGCCGCCAGTCCTTCTCGACAGGGATCCACAGCTGGTCGGACAGCCGCAGCGCCATGTTGCAGGTGCGGATCGCGCGGGTGAGCACCGAGGTGAAGGCGCGGTCGAACCGCAGCCCGGCCTCCTTGATCAGCGCGCCGCCGCGCTCGGCCTCGGCCACGCCGCGGTCGGACAGGTCGACGTCCACCCAGCCGGTGAAGCGGTTCTCAAGGTTCCAGACGCTCTGGCCGTGACGCAGCAGGACGAGGGTCGGCATGGCGGGCTCAGGCTGCGGCGAAGGGATGGGTCGGGCTAGAGAGTGGGCGGGAGCGGGTCAAGCTTTGGCCCCGTGCGCCGGGCCTGCTAGAGCGGGCGGCGATGTCGAACCCCGTCTACTTCACCCTGGCCTCGCTCCTGGCCGTGGCGCTCATCGTGCTGGCGATGGTGTACCCGCAGGGGCTGGGGGCCAAGTCGCCCAAGCCGTTCGGCCATCCGCTCGCGCCCCTGGTCGTGCCCAAGCCGCCGCCGCCGCCGCACGTGGCGAGGGACGCGCTTTGAGCGAGGCGCTCGCCGTCGCCCGCCGCGTGCTGGCGGTCGAGGCGCAGGCGCTGGACCTGCTCGCCGAGAGCCTGGGGGAGCCGTTCGCGCGTGCCGTCGACGTGCTGGCGGGGCTGAAGGGCCGCGTGGTCTGCGTCGGCGTGGGCAAGAGCGGGCACGTGGCGCGGAAGGTCGCCGCCACCCTGGCCTCCACCGGCACGCCGGCGATGTTCGTCCACGCCACCGAGGCCAGCCACGGCGACCTCGGCATGATCGGGGCGGACGACGCGGTGCTGGCGCTCTCCAAGTCCGGCGAGACGCGGGAGCTGGCGGACGTCGTCGCCTACGCCAAGCGGTTCGCCATCCCGCTCCTGGCCATGACCTGCGACGGGACGAGCGCGCTGGGCCGCGCCGCTGACATCCTGCTTGCCCTGCCCGACGCGCCGGAAGCCGCGGAGGCGCTGGCCGCGCCCACCACCTCCACCACCCTGCAGATGGCGCTGGGCGACGCCCTGGCGGTGGCGCTCCTGGAGCGGCGCGGCTTCGGCCCGCACGACTTCCGCGCCTTCCACCCCGGCGGAAAGCTGGGCGCGGCCCTGCAGCACGTGGCGGCCCTGATGCACACCGGCGGGGAGCTGCCGCTGGTGGCCGAGGCGACGCCCATGCGCGAGGCGCTCCTGACCATGACGGAGAAGCGCTTCGGGTCCGCGGGCGTGGTGGACGGCGACGGCCGGCTCGTCGGCGTGCTCACCGACGGCGACCTGCGCCGCCACATGGACGGGCTGATGGATCACATGGCCGGCGAGGTGATGACCCGCTCGCCCCTGACCGTGGGCCCGGAGGCGCTGGCCGCCGAGGCGCTCGCCACCATGAACGCCCGCCGCGTGACGGTCCTGTTCGTCGTGAAGGACGACCGCCCCGTCGGCGTCCTGCACGTGCACGACCTGCTGCGCAGCGGCGTGCTCTGAGGCGTCAGGAACGCGCTTTCGGCGCGGCGACGCACCACAGGTCCTGCTCGCCGTCGTAGGCGGCCGGCGCGCGCCAGTCTCCCGGCAGGAAGGCGCGCAGCTCCAGCCCCGCCTCTGCGATCGCCCGCTCGAACGCGGCCTTGGTGTGCGCGATGGCGCGCTCGGGCGAGCGCGGGTCGATGACGCCGGACTCGGCCCCGAACGGCCGGAAATCGAACGCGCCCGCCGCGATGCGGCCGTCTTCCAGCGTGTAGGCGGTGAACAGGAACCGCCCGCCCGGCGCCAGCACCCGTGCGGCCTCCTGCAGGTAGCGGGTGACCGTCTCCAGCCGCAGGTGGCTGAAGACGGAGGTCGCGAAGGCGAGGTCGACGCTCGCGTCGTCGACGGGGAAGCGCGCCTGCGCCTCCTCCACCGCGCCGCCGCGGTTGTAGTCGCCGTTGCGCAGATCCAGCCGCTCGAACCGGAACCGGGGATCGTGGCCCAGCCGGCGGCGGCAAGCCGCGACCGCGGCGGCCGACACGTCGAAGCCGACGTAGCGCCCCTCCCCCAGCACCTCGGCGAGGGGGACCGCCGCGCGCCCTGTGCCGCACCCGATGTCAAGCACGCTTTCGCCGGGGACAAGTCCGCCGTGCTCGGCGAGCAGGGCCGCGATCCGGCGCCCCGCCTCGGCATGGTCTCCGCCGCCGACGTTGTGGACCACGCTCCACGGCTCGGCGCGCCGCAAAGGATCGCGCAACCGCGCGGGCAGGCTCACCGCGTCGAGCCACAGGCCGGAGGCCGCCCGACGGATCGGCGGCGGCGCAAAGCCGGCCAGGCGACGCAGCAACCGGGGTGGGCGGGCGGTGGCGGGGGGCTTGGACACGCGCCTTGATGCGGCCGCGCCCGCGCTTGTCAAACCCGCGCGGCCCGACGCGAGGCTTGACGAGGGGCACAGCGCTTGGGATGGACGCGGCCGCTCCGCCTCGGGAGCCCGTCCAAGCCTCTCGCCGCCATGACCTACATCGTCACCGACCCGTGCATCAAATGTAAGTACATGGACTGCGTGGAGGTGTGCCCGGTCGACTGCTTCTATGAGGGCGAGAATTTTTTGGCGATCAACCCGGACGAGTGCATCGACTGCGGCGTGTGCGAGCCCGAATGCC
Source organism: uncultured Caulobacter sp. (assembly GCA_964658605.1). Lineage (GTDB taxonomy): Bacteria > Pseudomonadota > Alphaproteobacteria > Caulobacterales > Caulobacteraceae > JASLDZ01. The sequence continues at coordinate 3,795 of CAZZZR010000154.1, forward strand.
CCGTCGACGCCATCAAGCCCGACACCGAGGACGCTCCCGACGGCCGCTGGCTGACCATCAACACCCAGTACGCCAAGATCTGGCCGAACATCACGGTGAAGGGCACGCCCCCCGCCGACCGCGACGACTTCGAGACCGAGACCGGCAAGTTCGAGAAGTACTTCAGCGAGAAGCCCGGACGAGGCTCCTGACCCGAGCCGCCCGGCCGCATCGGCGCAGCCGGGCGAAGCGGCGAGGCTTCGTTGATCCCGGCTCCGCGCGACGCTTCCGTCATGCGGCGTTTTGTGCTACACCATCGCCGCGGCGGGGACGCCGGCGCGGCCGGCGCGTCCCCTCCCTTCCGCATCACGATCGCCGGCGACGACGCGCGACCGCTCACCGCTGTGACGCCGACGCTCGCGAAGCGCCGATCCGTCGACGGCTCGCGCCGACCCTCCTGTCGTCGCGTGGGCGTTTGCGCCTCCGTCTCCGGCCTACGCTTTGGAGAAGTCGAGCGATGACCAGCAGCGTTCCGGATTTCAAGGTCGGCGACAACGTCGTCTATCCCGCTCACGGCGTCGGCCAGATCCAGGCGGTGGAGACCCAGGAGGTCGCCGGCATGAAGCTGGAGGTCTACGTCATCACCTTCGACCACGAGAAGATGACGCTGCGGGTGCCCACCAAGAAGGCGCGCGCCCACGGCCTGCGCTCGCTGGCCGAGGACAACGTCGTGGTCCAGGCCATGACCACGCTCAAGGGCCGCGCCCGCGTGAAGCGCACCATGTGGAGCCGCCGCGCGCAGGAGTACGAGGCCAAGATCAACTCCGGCGACCTGATCTCCATCGCCGAGGTGGTGCGCGACCTGCACCGCGCCGACAACCAGCCCGAGCAGTCCTACAGCGAACGCCAGCTCTACGAGTCGGCGCTCGACCGCATGGCCCGCGAGGTCGCCGCCATCGAGCGCACCGACAAGGACGGCGCGGTGGCCATGATCACCAAGTCGCTGATCAAGCAACAGGCGGCCTGAGCCCGCCCGCGCGCTTCAAGGGGGGCGCGGCGGCGGCGACCTTGAAAGGCCCGGCGGCGCGCTCCGCCGGGCCTTTCGTTTCTGGACGATCGCGGGCGGCGCGGTTGTCTCCCCCGGAGCGGCCCGCTATCTGAGCGCCACCCGTTTCCTCCCCCTCAGCGCGTGCGCGGCCGCGGCCGCCGACGCGCCTTCGTGAGACCAATGGCGCAACAATACATCTACCAGATGCAGGGCCTGACCAAGGCCTGGCCCGGCGGCAAGAAGGTGTTCGAGAACGTCTGGCTGTCGTTCTATTCCGACGCCAAGATCGGCGTCGTCGGCGTCAACGGTTCGGGCAAGTCGACGCTGCTCAAGATCATGGCCGGGCGCGACACCGAGTTCAACGGAGAGGCCAAGGCGGCCGAAGGCGTCAAGATGGGCTACCTCGAGCAGGAGCCGCACCTCGACGAGGCGCTGAACGTCCTCGGCAACGTGATCAGCGACTGCGAAGAGAAGAAGATCTTCGACCGCTACAACGCCATCGCCATGGAGATGGCCGAGAATTACTCGGACGAGCTGATGGAGGAGATGAACGCCCTCCAGGAGAAGATCGACGCGGCCGACCTGTGGGACATCGACTCCCGCGTCGAACAGGCCATGGAGGCGCTGCGCTGCCCCCCCGCCGACTGGCCGGTGGACAAGCTCTCCGGCGGCGAGAAGCGCCGCGTGGCGCTCGCGCGCCTGCTGCTCTCCAAGCCCGACATGCTGCTCCTGGACGAGCCCACCAACCACCTGGACGCCGAGTCCGTGGCCTGGCTGCAGCACCACCTGGAGGCCTTCCCCGGCTGCGTCATCCTGGTCACCCACGACCGCTACTTCCTCGACCAGGTCACCAAGTGGACGCTGGAGCTGGACCGCGGCAAGGGCATCCCGTTCGAGGGCAACTACTCCGGCTGGCTGGAGCAGAAGACCAAGCGCATCGTGCAGGAGAACTCGGAGTCCGAGGCCCGCCAGCGCGCCATGACCAAGGAGCTGGAGTGGGTCCGCTCCAACGCCAAGGCTCGCCAGACCAAGTCCAAGGCGCGCCTGGCCGCCTACGAGGAGATGGTGCGCGAGCAGGAGAGCGCCCGCGGCGCCCAGACCCACGCCCACATCGCCATTCCCCCGGGCCCCCGCCTCGGCGCCGTGGTGCTGGAGGTCGAGGGACTGGAGAAGGCCTACGGCGACAAGGTGCTGTTCAACGGCCTGAGCTTCCGCCTGCCCCCCAACGGCATCGTCGGCGTCATCGGCCCCAACGGCGCCGGCAAGTCGACGCTCTTCAAGCTGATCACCGGCCAGGAGCAGGCGGACGCGGGCTCGGTGAAGGTGGGCGAGACCGTCAAGCTCGCCTACGTCGACCAGTCGCGCGACAGCCTGGACCCCAACAAGACCATCTGGCAGGAGATCAGCCAGGGTCTGGACGTGATGATGGTCGGCAAGCGGGAGGTGAACACCCGCAGCTACGTCGGCAGCTTCAACTTCAAGGGCGGCGACCAGCAGAAGAAGGTGGGCCTGCTCTCCGGCGGGGAGCG
>CAZZZR010000155.1:0-6319 GCA_964658605.1 uncultured Caulobacter sp.
GAGACCTACGGCGTCATCATCTACCAGGAGCAGGTGATGCAGATCGCCCAGATCCTGGCGGGCTACAGCCTGGGCGAGGCCGACCTGCTGCGCCGGGCCATGGGCAAGAAGAAGAAGGAGGAGATGGACCTGCAGAAGGCGCGGTTCGTCTCGGGCGCCAGCGCCAAGGGCGTGCCGGAGAAGCGCTCGGATTCGATCTTCGAGCTGGTGGCCAAGTTCGCGGGCTACGGCTTCAACAAGAGCCACGCGGCCGCCTACGCCCTGATCGCCTACCAGACGGGCTGGTTGAAGGCGAACACGCCGGTGGAGTTCTTCGCCGCCTCCATGAGCCTGGACGCGTCCAACACCGACAAGCTGGCGGTCTTCTACCAGGACGCCCGGCGCTTCGGCGTGAAGATCAGGCCGCCTTGCATCAACCGCTCGGGCGCCGACTTCGAGGTGGAGGACGGCGAGGTGCTCTACGCCCTGGGCGCGGTGCGCAACGTCGGCGTGGACGCCATGCGCTCGGTGGTGGAGGCGCGCGAGCGGGGCGGACCCTTCCGCGACCTCTACGACTTCGCCGAACGGATCGATCCCAAGGGCGTCAACAAGCGGGTGCTGGAGAACCTGGCCCGCGCCGGGGCCTTCGACGCGCTGGAGCCGAACCGGGCGAAGGTGCTGGCCTCCATCGACGCGCTGCACGGCCACGCCCAGGCGCTGGCGGCGGAGCGGGCGGACGGCCAGGCCAACATGTTCGGCGACGTGGGCGGCGGCCGCCCGAAGCTGCCCTCGCCCGAGCGGTGGACGGCGGAGCGGCAGCTCGACGAGGAGCTCAGCGCCATCGGCTTCTACCTCACCGGCCACCCGTTGGAGGCGATGGTGGAGGTGCTGCGCCGCAAGCGCGTCACCCTCTACGCCGAGGCCGCGGCGCAGATGGGGGGAGAGGCGCGCGAGGCCGCGTTCCGCATGGCCGGCGTGGTGCGCCGGCGGCAGGAGCGCGCCAGCCAGTCGGGGGAGAAGTTCGCCTTCGTGGCCCTCTCCGACCCGACCGGCGAGTACGAGGTGCTGTTCCCGCCGGAGTCCCTGCGCAAGTGCCGCGACGTGCTGGAGGTCGGCGCCACGGTCGTGATCCGCGCCCGCGCCAAGAGCCAGGGCGGCGAGATGCGCCTGTTCGGGGACGACGCCGAGCCGGTGGGGAAGCTCCTGGCCGACGCCTCGTCCGGCGTGCGCGTGCACCTGTCGCCGCTCAGCGCCGACCTGGAGGCGTTGCGCAAGCGGCTCTCGCCCGCGGCCGGCGAGCGGGGCGGCGAACTCAGCCTGGTGGCGGCGCTGGGCGGCGGGCGCGAGGTGGAGATCCGCCTGCCGGGCAAGTACCGGCTGGATCCCGTCATGCGCGGCGCCATCAAGACCGCGCCGGGGGTGATGCTGCTGGAGGAGGCTTAAGCCTAGGCCGCCGTTCAGGGCGCGAGGCGCGTTCCGGGGACGGGGGTCCGGCGTATGTCCGGCGCCGCCTCCCAGCCGCCGCCAAGCGCCTTGAAGACGGAGATCTGGTCGGAGGCGAGCGCGGTGTCCGAGGCGGCCAGCGCAGCCTGCGCGTCCACCAGCGTGCGCTGCACGATCAACAGATCCAGCGGGCTGATGGAACCCGCGCCCGCGCGCACCCCCGCCAGGCGCGCGGCTTCCTGCGCCTGGTCGCGGGCGGCGGACAGCGCCGCGTGACGGTCAAGTTCGGCGCCGTAGGTCGCCAGCGCCTGCTCGGTGTCGTTGAGCGCGCCCAGCACCACGCCGTCGAAGGCGGCGAGCCGCTGCTCGGCCAGGGCGTTCGCCTGGCGGATGCGGGCGTGCACGGCGATCAGGTTGGGGAAGGTCCAGCTGATCAGGGGGCCCAGGCTGAACGCCGTCCCTGACCGTGAGCCCAGGCCGCCCACGGTGTTCGCGGCGGTAGACACGATCCCGCCGAGGGACACGGTGGGGTAGAGGTCGGCCGTCGCCACACCCACGCGCGCGGTCGCCGCGGCGAGGTCGCGCTCGGCCTGGCGCACGTCCGGCCTGCGGCGCAGCAGGGCCGCCCCGTCGCCCACCGGAATGACCGCCAGCAGCTTCGGCGGCTTGCGGCAGGCGGCCCCCGCGGCCGAGACGTCCTCGGGCGGCCGCCCGGTGAGCACGGCCAAGCTGTAGAGCGCGGCGCGGCGCTGGCCTTCCAGCGGCGGCAGGGTGGCGCGGACCTGCTCGACCAGGGTGCGCGCGTTGGCGACCTCGTAGTCCGACGCCGAGCCCAGGTCGCGCTGGCGTACGGCGATGGCGTAGCTCTGGGTGACGATGTCCAGGCTCTGGCGGGCGACGTCGGCCTGCTCGGCGTAGGCGCAGGCGTCGACATAGGCCCGGGTGGTCTCGGCGGCGACGGTGGTGCGGGCGAGGTCCTGCGCTGCGACCTGCGTCTCCACGTCGGCGCGCGCCGCCTCGATCCCGCGCCGGATGCGGCCGAACAGGTCGACCTCATAGCTGGCGTCGAGCGCGGCGCTGTAGGTCCAGCGCGCCTTGGCCGCGGTCCCGCCGCCGCCCGCGCCGGTTCCGCTGGCGACGCCGCCTCCCGTCTGCGCGCCCCCCGCCGAGCCCCCGCCCGTCGAGGCTCCGCCGGCGGTCGAGGCCGAGCCCGTGGAGGCGGTGCTGCTGGCGGCGGTGGCGGCCGCGCCGCTGATGTCGGCCGAGCGCCCGTACGAGGCGGCCGCCGCAACCCCCGTCGACGGGAAGAGCCCGGCGCGCGCCTGCTCCAGCGCGCCCCGCGCCTGGGCGAGGCTGGCCGCAGCCTGGCGCAGGTTCGTGTTGGCGACGAGCGCCTGCTGCACGAGGTCGTCCAGCGCCGGGTCGTCGTAGAGCTTCCACCACTGGCCCGGGGGCGGCGAGGCCGACGTGGCGGCGGACGCTTCGGCGAAGGCGGCCGGCGTGACCGGGGCGGTGGACGGGGCGCGGTAGGTCGGACCCACGGTGCAGGCCCCGACGCTGAGCGTCGCGAAGGCCAGCGGGAGCCAGGCGCGGCGCCTCACGCCTCCTTCTCCTGCTTCGGCTCGGGCTTCGACGGCGGCTTGGGCAGCTTCTCGGCCACCCAGCGGAAGACGACATAGAACACCGGCGTGAACAGGAGGCCGAACACCGTCACCCCGATCATGCCGAAGAACACCGCCACCCCCAGCGCCTGGCGCAGCTCCGCGCCCGCGCCGGTGGCGAACGCCAGGGGCGCCACGCCCAGGATAAAGGCGAAGGAGGTCATCAGGATCGGACGCAGCCGCTCCTGGGCGGCGTGGGCGGCGGCCTTCCAGCGGTCCATACCCTGGTCGAGCTCGGCCTGGCGGGCGAACTCCACGATCAGGATGGCGTTCTTGGCGGCCAGCCCGATCAGCACGATCAGGCCGATCTGGGTCAGGATGTTGTTGTCGAGCCCCCGCAGGTTGACGCCGAGCAGCGCGGCCAGCAGGCACATGGGCACGATCAGGATCACCGCCAGCGGCAGGGTCACGCTCTCGTAGAGGGCGGCCAGCAGCAGGAAGGCGAACACCACGGCGAGCACGAACACCAGGTTGCCCGTGCCGCCCGACGCCTCCTCTTGATAGGCCAGCTCCGTCCACTCGTAGCCGAAGCCCTTGGGGAGCGAGGCCTGCGCCACCCGCTTCATCGCCGCCAGCGCCTCGCCCGAGGAGCGGCCCTCGGCGGGGGAGCCGTTGATCTCGGCGGCGGGGTAGACGTTGTACTCCACCGAGCGGTACGGCCCGGTCAGCCGGTGGGTGTTCACCACCGCGCTCAGGGGCGTCATCACGCCGGAGTTGGAGCGTACCTGCAGCTGGCCCAGCTGGCTCTCGTCGGCGCGGAAGGGCGCGTCGGCCGAGGCGTATATGCGGTAGGTGCGGCCCAGGAAGGTGAAGTTGTTGATGAAGGTGGAGCCCAGATAGGTCTGCAGCGTGTTCAGCACCGACTGCACGGGCACGCCGAGCGTGTCGGACTTGATCCGATCGACGTCGGCGGAGAGCTGCGGCGTCTTGGTGTCGTAGGTGCTGTAGACGCCGGACAGCGCCGGCTCCTTGGCGGCGCCCGCGACCAGGGCGTCGGCGGCCTTTGCCAGCGCCTCGGGGCCCTGCCGGCCACGATCTTCCAGGATCAGCTTGAAGCCGCCGGTGCTGCCCAGCCCCCGCACGGGCGGCTGCTGCAGGAAGCGCACCTGCGCCTCGGTGATCCCGGCCGTGGCCTTGGTCAGGTTCTGCAGGATCGTGGCGCTCTTCATCTCCTTGTGCTTGGCCCGCTCTTCGAAGGAGTCGAAGATGACGTAGGCCGAGCCGTAGCTGGCGTTGGTGGCCTGGGTGGAGCTGTCGATCCCGGCGTAGGCCGATGTCGCCAGCACGCCGGGCACGCTCAGCACCTTGTTGAGCGCCTGGTGCAGGACCGCGTCGGTGCGCGCCAGCGAAGCGCCGGGCGGCAGCTTCAGCACCATGATGGCGTTGCCCTGATCTTGCTGGGGAATGAAGCCGCCGGGGGTGGCCACGAACCGCCACGCCGCCAGCCCGATCAGCACCGCGTAGATGACCAGCATCAGCGGCACCGCGTGCACCAGCCTGCCGACGAGGCGGGAGTAGCGCCGGCTCAGCCGGTCGAAGCCCTTGTTGAACATCTGCGCGCCGCGGTGGAAGGGCGCCGCCCACGCCGGTCCCCGCTTCGGGCGGCCGCTCTCGCGAGGCTTGAGGATCAGGGCGGCCATGGCGGGCGACAGCGTCAGGGAGACGACCAGCGACAGCAGAGTCGCCACCGCGATCGTCAGCGCGAACTGGCGGTAGAACTGGCCCGAGATGCCCGGGATGAAGGCCGAGGGCACGAACACCGCGATCAGCACCAGGGCGATGGCGATCAGCGCGCCGCCGACCTCGTCCATCGTCTTGTGCGCCGCGGTGCGAGGGTCGTCGCCCTCTTCGAGGTGGCGCTCGACGTTCTCGACCACGACGATGGCGTCGTCGACCACGATGCCGATGGCCAGCACCAGGCCGAACAGCGACAGGTTGTTCAGGCTGAAGCCCGCGACCTTCATCACCGCCAGCGTGCCGATCAGCGACACGGGGATGGCCACCAGCGGGATCACCGCCGCCCGCCAGCTCTGCAGGAAGACGAGCACCACCACCGCCACTAGCACCAGCGCGATGAACAGCGTCTTGTAGACCTCGTTGACGGAATTCTGGACGTAGTCGGTGGGGTTGTAGACGATCTTGTAGTCGAGGCCGGCGGGGAAGTCCTTCTTCAGCTCCTGCATTTTGGCCTTGACCAGCTCGGCCGTCTTGAGCGCGTTGGCGCCGGGTTGCTGCTGGATCGGCACGGTCACGGCCGTGTTCTTCGAAAGGTAGGAGTTGACCGTGTAGTCGGCGGCGCCGAGCTCCACCCTTGCCACGTCCGTCACCCGGGTTATCCGGTTCTGGGCGTCGGTCTTCAGCACGATGTCCTCGAACTCCGCCTTGTCGAGCAGGCGGCCCTCGGTCTGGACCGAGAGCTGGTAGGCGGGCGGGGCGCCGGCGAAGGGCGGCGCTCCGATGGTCCCGGCCGCCACGTCGACGTTGTGGTTGCGCAGCGCGGTGACGATGTCGTCGGCGGTCAGCCCGCGGGCGGCCGCCTTGTTGGGGTCGATCCACACACGCATGGCGTAGTCGCGCGCGCCGCGGATGCGGATGTCGCCGACGCCCTCGACGCGCAGGAGCTCGTCCAGGATGTGCAGGGTGGCGTAGTTGGCGACATACTGCTGGTCGAGCGTGCCGTCGGGCGAGAACATGTGGACCACGAGCAGGAGGTCCGGCGAGGCCTTGCGCACGGTCAGGCCCAGCTGCTGCACCTGGCTCGGAAGCTGGGGCAGGGCGGTCTGGATGCGGTTCTGCACGAGGACCGTGGCCTCGTTCAGGTCGCTGCCCACCTTGAAGGTGATGGTCAGCACCATCTGGCCGTCGCCGGTCGAGGACGCGCTCATGTAGAGCATGTTCTCGACGCCGTTGATCTGCTCCTCGAGCGGCTCGGCCACCTGCGCCTGCAGGGTCTCGGCGCTGGCCCCGGGATAGCTGGCGCTGACCGTCACCGTGGGCGGCACGATCTCGGGATATTGGGCGACGGGCAGGGTCGGGTAAGCCAGCGCGCCCACCAGCGTGATCAGGAGCGCGATGACCGCCGCGAACACGGGGCGGTCGACGAAGAAGTGCGCGAACTTCATCGGGCGGGCGGTGTCGCCGGCTCAGGCACGGGTGCGGAGACCGCGGGAGCCGGCGCTGCGGCCGCGCGCGGCAGGCGCACGGCGCCGGCGGAGGTCTCGGCGTCCGGGCGGCCC
>CAZZZR010000156.1:0-6290 GCA_964658605.1 uncultured Caulobacter sp.
TTCGCCGGACGCGACCCGCAGCTGCCACTCCACCAGGTCCTGCCCCGTGATCATCTCCGTCACCGGGTGCTCGACCTGGAGGCGGGTGTTCATTTCCATGAAGTAGATGCGGTCGGCGCGCAGGCCCTCGGAGGCGTCGGCGATGAACTCGATGGTGCCGGCGCCGCGGTAGTCCACCGCCTTCGCCGCCCGCACCGCCGCCCCGCACACCGCCTCGCGCGTGGCTTCGTCCATGCCGGGCGCCGGCGCCTCCTCGATCACCTTCTGGTGGCGGCGCTGCAGGGAGCAGTCGCGCTCGAACAGGTGGACGACGCTGCCGTGCGCGTCGGCGAACACCTGCACCTCTATGTGGCGGGGTCGGGTGACGTAGGTCTCCAGCAGCACCCGATCGTCGCCGAAGGCCGCGGCCGCCTCGCGCTTCGCCGAGGCCAGCGCGGAGTCGAAGTCCTCCGCCCGATCGACCTTGCGCATGCCCTTGCCGCCGCCGCCCGCCACCGCCTTGACCAGCACGGGGTAGCCGATGGCCTCGGCCTCCCTCGCCAGCCGCTCAGGGCTCTGGTCGTCGCCCTGGTAGCCGGGGGTGACGGGCACGCCCGCCGCCATCATCAGCGCCTTGGCCGCGTCCTTCAGGCCCATTGCCCGGATCGCAGAGGCGGGCGGGCCGACCCAGACCAGCCCTGCCGCCTCCACCGCCTCCGCGAACTCCGCGTTCTCGCTCAGGAAGCCGTAGCCGGGATGGACGCTGTCGGCGCCCGTTTCCGCCGCGGCGGCCAGCACCCTGTCCATGTCGAGGTAGCTTTCGCGCGCGGGCGGCGGGCCGATCCGCACGCTGAAGTCCGCCTCGCGCACGTGCGGCGCCTTGGCGTCGGCGTCGGAGTAGACGGCCACCGTCTCCACGCCCATGCGGCGGCAGGTCTTGATGATCCGGCGGGCGATCTCGCCCCGGTTGGCGATCAGGAGACGCTTGAGCAACGAGACCTCAGAGCTGCTGCAGGCCGAGCGCCAGGAGCCCGACGAGCATGATGCCGAAGCCCGTCATGGTGGTGGTCCACAGGAAGACCGTCTTCACCACCGCCCCGACGACGCTCGACCCATAGGCCCCCCGCAGCAGCATGAACAGGTTGACCGGGACCCACAGGCTCGCGATCGGCACGGCCCAGTCGCGCACCGGCTTGGGCATGATCCAGGCGATCGCCGACACCAGGAACACGAAGCTCAGGAACTGCATCGAGACCACCAGGTGGTCGTAGACGTAGAACTTGCGCTTGTAGACGTAGAGCAGCGTCAGCCACCCGGCGAAGATCGGCAGCAGGAGGATCGCCAGCCGGTGCGCCCACTCGAACACCAACGCCTTGTAGTATTCGGGATAGGCCTGGGCCTTGGCGACGCGCTCCTTGATCCAGCTCTGGAGCCGCTGCTCAGTGACGGAGTCGTGCTCTTCGACCCCTGTGGTCTTGTTCGTGGACGTGATGACGACAGGGGGTTTGGACGTGTCGATGTGGGCGACGTCCACCACGACTCCCGGAGGGAGGGCGGCGGCGATCTTAGGGGTCAGCGCGCCCGGCTTGGGTTTGGCGTCTTCGTCGTCGTCGTCGTCGTCCTTGTCCGCCGCCGCAGCGGGCGCGGCCGCCGCGGCGGCCTTCCCCTTCAGTTCAGTCTCGATCTGCGCATCCGACACCTTGGCGGAGGACCAGCGGGAGATGTCGGCGGCGGTGGGCAGCACGATGCGCGTCGTGGCGCCCTTCTCGTCCTTCAGCGTGATGACGCCGTCCTTGGTCGTCTCCGAGGCTGGGCCGGCCTTGTGCTCCGCCTTGTGGGCGCCCTGGTGCATCACGGCCTCGAGCGAGAACATGAACAGCAGCAGGGTGATCAGGAACAGCCGGAACGGCGGCACGTGGCGCTGACGGCGGCCTTCGAAATGGTCCCGGGCGAGCTGGCCGGGGTTCAGGAACAGGGGCGGGATGGTGCGGGCGAGGCGGCCGTCCAGGTGGGTCAGTCCCTCCACCGCCTCCCACATCAGGTGGAAGATCGAGCGGTGATGGTCGTCGGCCACCTGGCCGCAGACGGCGCAGTACTTGCCGTGGAGTTGCGCGCCGCAGTTCAGGCATTCGGTGTGGGCGGCCGCGTGCTTGGGGCCGTCGGCGATCTCGTCCGCGGGCGCGGGCGTCGGTCCGACCAAGCCGTCCGCCGCGGCCAGCCCTACGATCTCCAGCTCACGCATGAACGCCCCCGATCCACACGGCTCCAGCTTTGCCGCGACGCACGGGGGCGGGCAAGCGCGCAGCCTCACATCCGGAAGACGCCGAAGCGGGGCTCGGGGATGGGCGCGTTGAGCGAGGCCGAGATGGCGAGGCCCAGCACGTCGCGGGTCTGGGCGGGGTCGATGACGCCGTCGTCCCATAGGCGGGCGGTGGCGAAATAGGGTTCGCCCTCGGTCTCGTACTTGTCGCGGATGGGGGCCTTGAAGGCCTCGGCCTGCTCCGGTGTCCAGGTGTCGGCGTCCCGGTGGACGGTGGCGAGGACGCTGGCCGCCTGCTCGCCGCCCATAACGCTGATGCGCGCGTTGGGCCAGCTCCACAGGAAGCGGGGCGAATAGGCGCGCCCGCACATGCCGTAGTTGCCCGCGCCGAAGCTGCCGCCGATCAGCACGGTGAACTTGGGGACCTGGGCGCAGGCGACGGCGGTGACGAGCTTGGCGCCGTCCTTGGCGATCCCGCCGGCCTCGTACTTCCCGCCGACCATGAAGCCACTGATGTTCTGCAGGAAGACGAGCGGGATCTTGCGCTGACAGGCCAGCTCGATGAAGTGGGCGCCCTTCAGCGCGCTTTCGCTGAACAGGATGCCGTTGTTGGCGAGGATAGCGACCGGCTGGCCCCAGATGGCCGCGAAGCCCGCGACCAGCGTCGTGCCGTACAACGCCTTGAACTCGTCGAACTCGGAGCCGTCCACCAGCCGCGTGATCACCTCGCGCACGTCGTAGGGCGCGCGCACGTCGGGGGGGATGACGCCGTAGAGCTCCTCGGGATCGTAGGCGGGAGGACGCGGGTCGGCGCTCCGGCCGCCGATCGCCGACCGCTCGGAGGGGCCAAGCCGCGCCACGATGGAGCGGACGATGGAAAGCGCGTGCTCGTCATTCTCCGCCACATGGTCGACCACGCCCGACCTGCGCCCGTGCGTCTCGGCCCCGCCCAGCTCCTCGGCCGAGATCACCTCACCCGTGGCGGCCTTCACCAGCGGCGGCCCGCCCAGGAAGATGGTGCCCTGGTTCCTGACGATCACCGTCTCGTCGCTCATCGCGGGCACGTAGGCGCCGCCGGCGGTGCAGCTGCCCATCACGCAGGCGATCTGGGCGATCCCTTCGGCGCTCATGTTGGCCTGGTTGAAGAAGATGCGGCCGAAGTGGTCGCGGTCGGGGAAGACCTCGGCCTGGTGCGGCAGGTTCGCGCCGCCGGAGTCCACCAGGTAGACGCACGGCAGGTGGTTCTGCATCGCCACCTCCTGCGCGCGCAGGTGCTTCTTCACCGTCTCAGGGAAGTAGGCGCCGCCCTTCACCGTCGGGTCGTTGCAGACGATCACCACCTCCCGCCCCGAAACGCGGCCGACGCCGGTGATGATCCCCGCGCCCGGGGCCTCACCCTTGTGCAGGCCGTGGGCGGCGAGCGGGTTCAGCTCCAGGAAGGGCGAGCCGGGATCGACCAGCCGGTCCACCCGGTCGCGGGGGAGGAGCTTGCCGCGGGCCGCGTGCCGCTCGCGCGACGCGTCCGACCCGCCCCGCGCCGCCTGGGCGGTGCGGGCGTAGAGCTCGTCGACCAGGCCGCGGTTGCGCACGGCGTTGGCCGCGAAGGCGGGCGAGGATGGGTCGATCTGACTGGCGAGCTTGGGCACGGACGTCCTGCGCAGGGAGCGAAGCGGGGTGCAGACGTGCCCTACGACCGCCCGGCGAGCAAGCGGCTCCCCTACCCGGCCGCGACCTCGTCCGGCGTCCCCCGCAGCGCCTGCACCGCCGCCGCGAAGGCGTCGCCCCGCGCCTCGAAGTCGGGGAACTGGTCGAAGCTGGCGCAGGCGGGGGAGAGCAGCACCACCTCGTCGCGTCCGGTGGCGGCGGCGTCGCGGGCGGCCTGGACGACGGCGGCCTCCAGCGTGCCGGAGCGCACCACCGGCGCATGACCCTCCAGGGTGGCGGCGAAGTCCTCGGCCGCCTCGCCGATCAGGTAGGCGGCCTCCACCCGGTCGAACAGGTCGGCCAGGGGCGCGATCCCGCCCGCCTTGGGCCGCCCGCCCGCGATCCATCGGAAGCGGGGGTAGCTGGACATGGCCTGGCGCGCGGCGTCGGCGTTGGTGGCCTTGCTGTCGTTGACGAAGGCGACGTGGCCGATGCGGTCGATCTCCTGCATCCGGTGGGCCAGGCCGCCGAAGCTCATCAGCGCGTCCACCGCATCCTGCGGCGCGACGCCCAGGCCGATGGCGGCGGCGTAGGCGGCGCAGGCGTTCTGCGCGTTGTGGCGGCCGCGCAGGGACCGTGCGCGCGAAAGGTCGGCCATCTCCACCGCCCGGCCCCCGAGCGCGTCGTAGAGCATCCCCTGCAGCGCATAGACGCCGCGCCCCAGCGCCTTGCCGGCCGAGATGGGCGCGATGGTGCGGCGGTTGGCGGAGACGAGCTCGGTGCAGATGGTCTGGCACCAAGGGTCGTCCACGCCGATCACGGCGGTGTCGCCCACGCCCTGGTTGCGGAAGATGCGGCGCTTGGCGTTGGCGTATCCGTCCATGTCGCCGTGCCGGTCGAGGTGGTCGGGCGAGAGGTTCAGCAGCACCGCCACGTCGGGCTTCAGCGTCGAGGTCAGGTCGAGCTGGTAGCTGGAGAGCTCCAGCACATAGACCGCGCCGCCGTGCATCTCGCCCAGCCCGAGCACGCCCGCGCCGATGTTGCCGCCCACGCGCGCGTCCTTGCCGGCGCTGGCGCAGATGTGGCCGAGGAGCGCCGTGGTGGTGGACTTGCCATTGGTGCCGGTGATCGCCGCCACCTTGGGCCGCTTCCACTCGGGCTGCTGGCTAAGCGCGCGGGCGAACAGCTCGACGTCGCCGACGATCTCCACGGCCGCCGCCTGCGCGCGCTGCACCGTCCAGTGGGGGACGGGGTGGGTCAGCGGCACGCCCGGCGAGAGCACCAGCGCCGCGAAGCCCGACCAGTCCGCCTCGCGCAGGTCGACCAGCGGCAGGCCCTCGGCGGCGGCCGCTTCGCGGCCCCGCTCCCCGTCGTCCCAGCAGGCGACGCTCGCGCCGCCCGCGACCAGCGAGCGGGCGGCCGTGAGCCCCGAGCGGGCGAGGCCGAACACCGCAACCGTTCGACCCTCGAAGGCGCGGACCGGGATCATGAGGCGGGGATCATCGCAGCTTCAGCGTGGCGAGGCCGAGCAGCGCCAGCACGATCGAGACGATCCAGAACCGGACCACCACCGTCGACTCCGCCCAGCCCAGCTTCTCGAAATGGTGGTGGATGGGGGCCATCAGGAAGATGCGCTTCTTGGTACGCTTGTAGTAGCCGACCTGAATCATCACGCTCAGCGCCTCGGCCACGAACAGGCCGCCGACGATGGCCAGCACGATCTCGTGCTTGGTGCAGACCGCGATGGCGCCCAGGCACCCGCCTAGCGCCAGCGAGCCCGTGTCGCCCATGAAGATCTTGGCGGGCGGGGCGTTGTACCAGAGGAAGCCCATGCCCGCGCCGATCAGGGAGCCGCACAGGACCGACAGCTCCCCCGCGCCCGGCACGAAATGCACCTGCAGGTACTGCGCGAAGATGTAGTTGCCGACGAGGTAGCTGATCACCCCGAACGCGGCGCTCGCGATCATCACCGGCACGATCGCCAGCCCGTCCAGCCCGTCGGTCAGGTTCACCGCGTTTGAGGCCCCGACGATCACGATCATGCCGAAGATCAGGTAGAACCAGCCGAGGTCCAGCAGCGCCTGCTTGACCACCGGGAAGGCCAGCGACGTCTCGAAATGGGCGCTCTCCGGGGAGCGGGCGCCGAACACCACGATCAGCAGCGTCGCCAGAAGCGCCAGACCGAACTGCGCAACCAGCTTCTGGCGTCCGCTGAGCCCGGCGGTCGTCTGCTTGGTCACCTTGGCGTAGTCGTCCATGAAGCCCAGCGCGCCGTAGCCCGCCGTCACCATCAGCACGACCCAGACGTAGAGATTGGTCAGGTCCGCCCAGATCAGCGTCGAGCCGATGACGCCCGCCAGGATCATGAAGCCGCCCATGGTGGGCGTGCCCTTCTTCTCCAGCACGT
>CAZZZR010000157.1:0-6280 GCA_964658605.1 uncultured Caulobacter sp.
CGCTCTCGCTCTTGAGCTGGCCGCAGGCGGCGAGGATGTCGCGGCCGCGGGGGGTCCGGATGGGGGAGGCGTAGCCGGCCTTGTTCAGGATGGCCGCGAACCGCTCGATCGTGCCCCAGTCTGAGCAGGCGTAGTCCGAGCCCGGCCAGGGATTGAACGGGATCAGGTTGATTTTCGCGGGCACGCCCTTGAGCAGCCGCACGAGGGCGCGCGCCTCCTCCGGGCTGTCGTTGACGCCCTTCAGCATCACGTACTCGAACGTGACCCGCCGCGCGTTCGACAGGCCCGGGTAGGCGCGGATCGCCTCCATCAGGGCGGCGATGTCGTACCGCTTGTTCAGCGGCACGAGCACGTCGCGCAAGGGATCGTTGGTGGCGTGCAGGCTGATCGCCAGCATGGCCTGGGTGCGCTCACCGAGCTCGGTCAGCTTGGGGACCACGCCCGAGGTCGAGACGGTGATCCGCCGGCGCGAGATGGCGATGCCCTCGTTGTCGCTGACGATGTCGATGGCGGCGGCCACCGCGTCCAGATTGTAGAGCGGCTCGCCCATGCCCATGAACACGATGTTGGAGATGCGCCGGCCGTCCTGCGGCGCGGTCCACTCCTCCAGGTCATCACGGGCGACCTGCACCTGGGCGGTGATCTCGGCGGCGGTGAGGTTGCGCACGAGCGCCTGGGTGCCCGTGTGGCAGAAGGTGCAGTTCAGCGTGCAGCCGACCTGGCTGGAGACGCAGAGCGCTCCCGTGCGGCCCACGTCCGGGATGTAGACGGTCTCGACCTCGATCCCGGGGGCCATGCGGACCAGCCACTTGCGCGTGCGGTCCTTGGAGACCTGCCGCTCCACCACCTCCGGGCGGGCGAGGGTGAAGGCGTCGGCCAGCCTCGGCTTCAGCTCCTTGGCGATGTCGGTCATGGCGGCGAAGCCGGTGACGCCGTGGTGGTGAATCCAGCGCCAGAGCTGGGTGGCGCGCATCCGCGCCTTGGCGGGCTCGACCACGCCCGCCTCGACCAGGGCGGCCTGAAGCTCGGGACGCGTGAGCCCGCAGAGGTTGGGGCGCGGGCGCGCGGGCGCGGGGGGCGCTGGGCGGTGCGCGATCTCCAGCGTCGTGGTCATGGAGCCGATGTGCGTGACGCGGGGGCGCGATGCAAGGCGCCGCCCGGCGGGGACGGCGCGTCAGGCCGCGGCGGGAAAGCCGTAGCCGAGAGCGGCTTCCAGGCGGCGCCGCTCGGTCTCGAGCGGCTGCGCGGCTTCGGCGGCGCGGACGGCGGCGTCGAGCAGGGCGGCGTCCTGCGCGGGGGTGCGCGAGGCGGCCTCGCGCTCGAACAGCGCCTTCAGCGCCGCGTCGCGGGGGTCGGGAGCGGGCGTGGTCATGGCGGACGTCCTGTGGGTCCTCATGGTGGAGCGCAGTCTGCGCCGCAAAGCTTGAGACATCGCAAAGCGGCGCGGAAGGATAGATGCGCGAGGGTCGCACCCGCGCGCTGAACGCGCCCCGAACGCGGCTCTTCGCCGACGTTCAGATCAGGCCGAAGCACCAGGCGAGCACGGCCTTCTGCGCGTGGATGCGGTTCTCCGCCTCGTCCCAGACCCGCGAGCGGGGCCCGTCGATCACGGCGTCCGCGACCTCCTCGCCCCGGTGGGCGGGCAGGCAGTGCAGGAAGACGGCATGGTCGGCGGCGCGGCTCATCAAGGGCTCGTCCACATGGAACGGCTCGAACGCGGCCATGCGTGCGTCGTGGTCGGCGTCCCCCATGGAGACCCAGGTGTCGGTGAACACCGCGTCCACCCCGTCCACGGCGGCCTTCGGGTCGTGCAGGATGCTCACCCGGCCGCCCGCGTCGCCGCGGGAGAGGTCGCGCAGGTCGGGGTGATAGGCGGGCGGGCAGGCCACGCGCAGGTCGAAGCCGAAGCGGCCCGCGGCGTGGATCAGGCTGGCGCAGACGTTGTTGCCGTCGCCGACCCAGGCGAACATCATCCCCTCGACCGGGCGGCCCAGCGCCTCCTCCACCGTCTGAAGGTCGGCGAGGATCTGGCAGGGGTGGCTCTTGTCGGTCAGGCCGTTGATCACCGGCACGCTGGCGACCTGCGCGAACCGCTCCACGTCCTCGTGGTCGACGGCGCGGATCATCACCGCGTCCACCATGCGCGAGAGCACGCGAGAGGTGTCCTCCACCGGCTCGCCGCGGCCCAGCTGCGTCTCGGACGAGCTGGCGATGATGACGTCCCCGCCCATCTGGCGCATGGCGGCGGCGAACGAGAAGCGCGTGCGCGTCGAGTTCTTCTCGAACAGCATCGCGAGCGTACGGCCGGCGAGCGGCGCGTCGTCGTCCGGCGCGCCTTTCGGACGGCCGCGGCGGGCCGCCTTGCGGCGGTGCGCCTCGTCCAGGATGCGGCGCAGCGCCGGCGTGTCGAGCTTCCAGAGGTCGAGGAAGTGGCGGGGCGCCTCGCTCATGCCGCCGCCGCCGTGGCCTTCAGCTCCGAGCGGACGACCTCGCAGGCCGCCTCGAACCGAGCGACGGCTTCCCGAGCCTCCTCCTGCGTGATGACGAGCGGTGGCAGCAGCCGCACGCAGTTGTCCCCGCCTCCGGCCACGAGCAGCTTCTGGTCCCGCGCCAGCGCCATGAAGGCGCGGTTGTTGGTGGCGAGCTTGACGCCGATGAGGAGTCCTCGCCCCCGGATGTCCAGGATCACGTCGGGGAAGCGACTCTTCAGTCCCTCGAACTGCTGGTGGAAATAGCCGGCGACGTCGCGCACGTGCTGGAGCAGCGCCTCGTCCGCGAGCATCGAGAACGCCTCCCGCGCCACCGCCATCGCCAGCGGGTTGCCGCCGTAGGTGGAGCCGTGGGCGCCCACCGTCATGCCCTTGGCCGCCTCCGCGGTGGCCACGCAGGCGCCGACCGGGAAGCCGCCGCCCAGCGCCTTGGCCAGGCACATGATGTGCGGCGCGGCAGGCTCGCCCTCTCGCTCCGCCCACTCGTAGGCGAACAGCTTGCCGGTGCGGCCCAGCCCCGCCTGCACCTCGTCGTAGATCAGGATGACGCCGTGCGCGTCGCACAGCTGGCGCAGGCCGCGCAGGCAGACGTCGGGCACGGCCCGTGCCCCGCCCTCGCCCTGCACGGGCTCCAGGATCACCGCGGCGGTCGTCGGCGCGGCGATGGCGGCCTTGATCGCCTCGTGGTCGCCGAAGGCGAGCTGGAGGTAGCCCGGCAGGCGGGGAC
This sequence comes from uncultured Caulobacter sp., assembly GCA_964658605.1. Classification (GTDB taxonomy): domain Bacteria; phylum Pseudomonadota; class Alphaproteobacteria; order Caulobacterales; family Caulobacteraceae; genus JASLDZ01. The sequence continues at coordinate 3,217 of CAZZZR010000157.1, forward strand.
CGAAGCCGTCGGTGTAGCTGGGGTTGCCCGCCGCGTTCACCGCCGCGTAGGTGCGGCCGTGGAAGGAGCCGTCGAAGCCGATCACGTCGATCCGCTCGGGCTGGCCGTTGGCGACATGATATCTGCGCGCCGTCTTCAGCGCACACTCCACCGCCTCGGTCCCGGAGTTGGTGAAGAAGACCACCTCGCCGAAGCTCCTGGCGCACAGCTCTTCGGCCAGCGCCTCTTGGTCGGGGATGCGGAAGATGTTGGAGACGTGCCAGAGCTTCTGCGCCTGGCGGTTCACAGCCTCGACCAGCCGCGGGTTGGCGTGGCCGAGCGCGTTGACCGCGATGCCGGCCAGGCAGTCCAGGTATTCCTCCCCGTCGGTGGAGAAGAGGCGCACGCCCTCCCCGCGCTCGAAGGCCAGCGGCGCGCGGTTGTAGACCGTCATCAGGTGGTCGGCGGGGACGGGGGTGGACGCCTCGGTCATCGTCGCCTCTTGGGCAAGGCTCGCAAACGCAAGCGGTCCCCGGCGGGAAGCCGGGGACCTGAGGCCGCGGACCCTCTTACCCGAGGGCTTCGATGTCAAGGAAGGCGGCGGGGCGCGCTCAGCTCTTCAACCGCCAGCCGCTGCGGAACACGAGGTAGCAGGCGGCCATCAGCGCCAACGTCAGGCCGCCGGTGTAGGCGGCGCCGATCCAGAGGTTCCCGTCGGAGACGCCCGTGAAGCCGTAGCGGAACCCGTCGATCAGATAGAAGACGGGGTTGAAGTGGGTCGCGCTGCGGAACGGCTCGGGCAGCTTGGTCACGCTGTAGAAGGTGCCCGAGATGAAGGTCAGCGGCATGACCACGAAGTTGGTCACCGCCGCCAGCTGGTCGAACTTCTCGCTCCACAGCCCGGTCAGCACGCCCACCAGCCCCATCAGGAGCGACGCGACCAGTCCGAAGTAGAGGATGGCGCCGAGGTTCACGACGCCGAAGCGCGCGAACGGCCACGCCGCGGCCGCCGTCACCAGCCCCACCACCACGCCCCGGGTCGCTGCGCCGAGGGTGAAGCCCGCCGCCAGCTCGAACGGCGAGAGCGGCGGCGTCAGGAAGTCCGGCGCGGTGCCCATGATCTTGGCCTGGATCAGCGACGAAGAGGCGTTGGCGAAGGCGTTGTTCAGGATCGACATCATGATCAGGCCGGGCGCGACGAACTGGGCGAAGTCCACCGCGCGCGGTCCCGCCGGCCGCGCGCCCTTCGTCGCCACCACGAACACCAGCATGTAGAGCAGGACGGTGACGACGGGCGAGGCGACCGTCTGCATCCCGACCTTCCAGAACCGCCGCACCTCCTTCAGGTACAGCGTCTGCAGGCCCAGCCAGTTCACGCCGTTGTACGTCCGGGGCGCCAGCGCGGACCGGGTCCTTGGCGGAGCGCCCACGGCCGGGGCGGACATCGGAGGAACGGCGGCGTCCGCCAGGGTCGAGCTCATGGGCTCCCATGTGCGACCGCGAAGGGCCGCTTGCAACGCCGTCGCCTCCCGCACGGGCGGAGCCTGCGACAAAGCGACTCAATCGCGCCACCACATCTTGATCCTGTGGACAAAGCAGGTGGCGCCTATTGTGGTCGTTAGGACTTCATTTACCGTATCTTGGGTGTCGGGGCCGGGACGGTTGGCCCCGACCCCTACATCTTGAGCCTGTATCCACAGGCTCCATCGGCGGAGGCGGGACCATGGGCTGGACCGACGAGCGCGTCGTGACCCTCAAGAAGCTCTGGCTGGAGGGTCACTCGGCGAGCCAGATCGCCAAGCAGCTGGGCGGGGTCACCCGCAATGCCGTGATCGGCAAGGTGCACCGCCTGGGCCTCTCCGGACGCGCCACACCTTCGCAGCCCCAGCGGCCGGTGCTGAAGATCACCAAGCCCGTGCGGCCCATCTCGGCCGCGCCCGCCGCGCCGCGCCGGATCGAGGCGGCCCCTTCCATTCCCTCGCCGCCCGTGCTGGTCGAGCGGCGGGAGACGCCCGGATCGGCGACGGTGCTGACGCTGGGCGCCTGCATGTGCAAGTGGCCGATCGGCGATCCCGCGACCAGCGAGTTCACCTTCTGCGGCACCCGCGCCACCCAGGGACCCTACTGCGCCGAGCATGCCCAGGTCGCCTACCAGCCCGCGCCAAAGAAGGTGGGCAAGCGCAGCGACGGGGCCGAGTTGGCCCGTAGCCTGCGCCGCTACATCTGACGCCGGTCGCGGCTACAGCGCGCCGTAGGCCGGGCTGAAGGTGTCGCAGGCGGCCACGTCGCCCGCGCCGTAGCCCGCGCGGAACCACTTCACCCGCTGGGCGGAGGTTCCGTGGGTGAAGCTGTCGGGCGCCACGCGGCCCGTAGCCTCGCGCTGCAGCGTGTCGTCGCCGACTGTGCTCGCCGCCTTCAGCCCCTCGTCGATGTCGCCGGGATCGAGGAAGTTCCGGTCGCGGTTGGTGCGGTTGGCCCAGACGCCGGCGTAGCAGTCGGCCTGGAGTTCGGTGCGCACGCTGGCTTGGTTGCGCGAGCCGCCCTCGGCTCCGCGGGGACCGTCGCGACCCATCTGGCCGAGCAGGGTCTGGACGTGGTGGCCGACCTCGTGGGCTATCACATAGGCCTCGGCGAAGCGGCCGGGTGCGCCGAACCGGCCGGACAGCTCCTGGAAGAAGTCCAGGTCGAGGTACACGGTGCGGTCGACCGGGCAGTAGAACGGCCCCATCTCGCTGCGCCCCTCGCCGCACCCGGTCGGATACTGGCGGCTGTAGACCTTGACCTTGGGCGGCGGGTAGCTACGGCCCTGCTCCTTGAATATCTCAGTCCAGGTGTCCTCGGTGAGCGCCACCGTCTTCTTCACGAAGGTGAGGTCGACGTCGCCGCCCGCGGCGCCGTCGGCCGGGCGCTGGCCCTGGAAGCCGCTCGAGGTCGCCGAGGGCTGCGGCGCGCCGCCACCGCCGGCGACGCCTCGAAGCAGCGGACCGCCGAACGCCACCGCCAGGATGATGACGAGGACCACGACCCCGCCTCGCCCGGCGCCCAGCAGCAGCGGCAGGAGGCCGAGCAGGCCGCCGCCCCCGAA
>CAZZZR010000158.1:0-6275 GCA_964658605.1 uncultured Caulobacter sp.
TCTTGTACATCGCCAGCATCCGCTGGGTGACGAGGAAGCCGCCGAAGATGTTGACGCTGGCGAGCGCCACGGCGACCGCTCCCGCCCCCTTGGACACCCACACCGAAGCGCCGGTCGCCTGACCCGCCACGCCGTGGGCGGCGGCGGCCAGGAGGGCGCCGACGATGATCACGCTGGAGACGGCGTTGGTCACCGCCATCAAGGGCGTGTGCAGCGCGGGCGTCACGCTCCACACCACGTAGTAGCCGACGAACACGGCCAGGACGAAGATCGCCAGCCGGAACACGGTGGGGTCTACGGCTTCCATGTCAGCTCGCTTGTTGAAGGGAGGGATGCACCACCGCGCCGTCCTTCGTCACCAGCGCGGCCTTGAGGATCTCGTCGTCCCACTGCGGCTCCAGCGCGCCCTCCTTGGAGAACAGGAGGCCCGCGAAGCTGACGAGGTTTCTCGCGTAGAGCGCCGAGGAGTCCGCGGCGACGCGGCCGGGCAGGTCGGCGATGCCGAGGATGCGGACGCCGCCGTCGGTGGTCACCGTCTCGCCGGCCTTGGCGCCCTCGACGTTGCCGCCTTGCGCCACCGCGAGGTCGACCAGCACCGAGCCCGGGCGCATGGCGGCGACCTGCGCCGCGGTCACCAGCCGGGGCGAGGGGCGGCCGGGGATCAGGGCGGTGGTGATGACGATGTCCTGCTTCTTCAGGTGCTCGCCCACCAGTGCGGCCTGCTTGGCCTGGTACTCAGGCGACATCGGCTTGGCGTAGCCGGCGGCGGTCTCGGCGGCCTTGAACTCCTCGTCCATCACCGCGACGAACTTGGCGCCCAGGCTCTCGACCTGCTCCTTGGAGGCGGGCCGCACGTCCGTGGCGGTGACGACCGCGCCGAGGCGCCGCGCCGTGGCGATCGCCTGCAGCCCCGCGACGCCCGCGCCCATCACGAACACCTTGGCCGCCGCGATGGTGCCGGCGGCGGTCATCATCATCGGCAGCGCCCGGCCGTAGGCCTGCGCGCCCTCGATCACCGCGCGGTAGCCGGCGAGGTTGGCCTGGCTGGAGAGCGCGTCCATCGCCTGCGCGCGGGTGATGCGCGGCACGAACTCCATGGCGAAGGCGCTCGCGCCCTTGGCGGCGAGCGCCTCCACGTCGGCGCGCTTCAGGTGCGGGTCGAGCAGGGCCACGACCACCGCGCCGGGCTTCAACGCCGCGAGCTCCTCAGGCGAAGGCGCACGCACCTTGAACACCACGTCGCCCCGGCCGATCGCCTCGGCGGCCGAGCCGGCGAGCGCTGCGCCCGCGGCTTCGTAGTCCGCGTCCGGGTAGCTGGCGCGCAGGCCGGCGCCCCGCTGGACCACCACGGCGGCGCCCAGGGCGACGAGCTTCTTCACCGAGTCCGGCGTGGCCGCGACGCGCGCCTCGTCCGGCGCCTCCGTCGTGATGGCGATGGTGGCGCCCATATCCCCCCGCGGAGCCTGTCCTGCGAGGCTTGAGCTTACGGACCGCCGCGGGGCGCTGTCCAGCGCCCGCGTGGGCGCGGCGTCAGAGCGTCTGGTCGGAGGTGGGCTGGCGACGCAGGAACCAGCCGCCGGCGACCGCCAGGATCACCGTCACCACCGCCGCGGGAAACCAGCCCGCCGCCGTGCAGAAGGTGATGGTCAGGAACAGCACCAGGCAGGCGACGAACAGCGACCCCATGCGCACCAGGAACTTGTCGAACACCTTCTCGTAGGTCGCCACCTGCTCGGCGATGGGCATGTGGCCGCGAAGGTAGGCTTCGGCGTCGTGGTCGGCGGCTTCGTCGGCCATGGGGCGGTTCCTGCAGGCGATCGGCGTTCGGGGCGGCGACTATAGCATGGCGCCGCCCCGCTCAAGCGGGTGAGGCGTCGGCAGCGAGCGGGTCGCCGGCTCCCCTCGCCAGCGCAGGCGCGGTCTGTATGATCGGCGTTCATGTCCCTCGCCTCCGCTGCGCGCTCGGCCGGACCTCCCGTAGGGCCCTCCGGGGTTCCCGGGCGGCTGTCGCGCCGGGCGTTCGCGATCATCTTCGCGGTCAGCCTGGCCGTCGCCGCGGGCAACACGGGGCTGCAGTCGGTGCTGCCGGCGATCGGACGCCAGATCGGCATCGCCGACTGGCTGATCGCGGCGATCTTCTCGCTGTCGGCGCTGCTGTGGACGATCTCCGCCCCCGTCTGGGCGCGGGAGAGCGACAAGCGCGGCCGCAAGCCGCTGATCGCGCTGGGACTGGCGGGCTTCGTGGTCTCCATGACGGGCTGCGCGCTGGTGGTGCTGGCGGGGCTGCACCGGATGCTGGCGCCCCTGGCCGTGTTCGCGGGCTTCGCGCTTCTACGCGCGGTGTTCGGCCTGATCGGCTCGGCCGCCAGCCCCGCCAGCCAGGCCTATGTCGCCGACCGGACCGAGGGAGAGGCGCGCACCGAGTCGCTATCGCAGCTGGCGGGCGCCACGGGCCTCGGCACCATCGCAGGACCCGCGATCGCGCCGCTCTTCGTGCTGCCGTTCGTGACCCTGTCCGGGCCGATGTTCGCCTTCGCGCTAGGGGCGGCGGGCGTGCTGGCGATCACGCTGAGGTTCCTGCCCGAGCGGCGCAAGCCCGCGGTGTTCATGCGGCCCAAGTTCCTGACCCGCAGCGGCCGCCTCGTCGCGCCGCCCGACATCGGGGCGGTCGGCGCGCCCGGCGCGGACAAGGGTCTGTGGCGCAATCCGCGCATCTTCCCCTTCCTGCTCTACGGCCTGCTGGCCGGTTCGGCGCAGGCGGTGAACGGCTACACCCTGGGCTTCCTCATCATCGACACCCTGCACATCGCGCCGCTCGCCGCGCAGCGGCTGATCGCGGTGGCCATGATGGCGGGAGCGCTGGCGCAGCTCCTGGCGCAATGGGGGCTGATCCGGCTGTTCCGGATGCAGGCCTCGCACCTCCTGGTCTGGGGAGCGGCGCTGGCGGGACTGGGCAATCTGGCGATGGCGGTAGCGCCGCACTACTCCGGCGTCGTGTTCGCCTACGCGCTGATATCGCTGGGGTTCGGCTTTGCGAGGCCGGGGTTCACCGCCGGCTCGTCGCTGGCGGCGACGGAGGCCGAGCAGGGCGCGGTCGCGGGCCTCGTCACCGCGGCGAACGGCGCGACGGTGATCGCCGCCCCCGTGCTGGGGGTCATGCTGTACGAGCGGCTGCACTTCGCCCCCTTCCTGATGAACGCGGCGATCCTGGCGGCGCTCCTGGCCTATGCCCTGACCAACGCCGCCCTAAAGCGCGGCGGCGCCCCGGCGCGCGACAGCGACTCGGCGCAGGCCACGCTGGACTTTACCGAGGGCGGGGGCACGGCGTGAGCCCCGTCCCTCTGGGGGGCGAGCCCGCTTGCCATCGCGCGGGCGCCCGTGCTGCATGACGCCGCCGCGACACTCCGCGCCCGCCTGCCTGAGCCTTCCGTGACCAGCCTTTCCGCCGCGCCCTCGACCCGTCCCGCCAACCCGGCGGAGCTGACCATCCGGGGGCTCGTCCTCGGCGCGCTGATCACGGTGGTGTTCACCGCGGCCAACGTCTTCTTCGGGCTGAAGGCGGGGCTGACGTTCGCCTCCTCGATCCCGGCGACCGTGATCTCCATGGCGGTGCTACGGAGCTTCCGCGGCTCGACGATCCAGGAGAACAACATCGTGCAGACCGTGGCCTCGGCCGCGGGCACGCTGAGCTCGATCATCTTCGTGCTGCCGGGGCTGGTGATGGTGGGCTGGTGGACGGGGTTCCCGTTTTGGGCCTCGTTCGGCATCTGCGCGCTCGGCGGCATCCTGGGGGTGATGTACTCGATCCCGCTGCGGCGGGCGCTCGTGACCGACAGCGACCTGCCCTACCCCGAGGGCGTCGCCTGCGCCGAGGTGCTGAAGGTCGGCGCCGGCTCCGGCGGCGAGGGCGGCGAGGCGGCGCTGGCCGAAAGCCGCGCGGGCCTGCTCACCGTGGTCTGGGGCTCGGTGGCCTCGGCCGCCTTCGCGCTGGTGGTCGCGACCAAGGTGTTCGCGGGAAACCTGGCCCACACCTTCCGCCTGGGCAGCGGCTCGGCGGGGACGGGATACAACCTCGGCCTCTCCATGGCGCTCCTGGGCGTCGGACATCTCGTGGGCCTGTGGGTGGGCGTGGCGATGCTGATCGGCGTCGGGATCGCCTGGCTGGGGGCGGTGCCCTATCTCACCGCGCTGCACCCGGTCCCGGCGGGCGACTTCGCGACCTTCGTCAACGGCGTGTTCCGGTCCGAGGCGCGGCTCGTGGGCGCGGGCGTGATCGGCGTGGCCTCGATCTGGACGCTGCTGAAGCTGATCGCGCCCATCGTCAGCGGCCTGCGCGGCGCGATGGCGGCTCAGAAGGCGCGCTCAGGCGGAAACGCCGCCTCCCTGCCGCTGACAGAGCGCGACATGCCCATCGGGATCGTGGCCCTGATCGGCCTGGCGTGCCTGGTCCCGATCGGCTGGCAGCTGGCCGACTTCGCGCGTCAGGCGGCGCTGGGAGCGCTGACCGTGCCGCTGGTGCTGAGCGGGGTGCTGTTCATCGTCATCATGGGGTTTCTGGTCTCGGCGGTGTGCGGCTACATGGCCGGGCTGATCGGGTCGTCGAACTCGCCGCTGTCGGGCGTGGGAATCCTGGCGACGATCACCGCCTCGCTGCTGCTGGTGGTGGGGTTCAAGGCGTCGGCGGGGGCGAACGCGGGGCCGGCGCTGATCGCCTTCACCCTGTTTTTGGTCAGCTTCGTCTTCAACGTCGCCTCCATCGCCAACAACAACCTGCAGGACCTGAAAACCGGCCAGCTGGTCGAGGCGACGCCGTGGAAGCAGCAGGCTGCGCTGCTGGTGGGCGTGCTCGTGGGCGCCGCGGTGATCCCTCCGGTGCTGAACGTCCTGGCCAAGGCCTATGGCTTCGTCGGCGCACCGGGGGCGGGACCGAACGCCCTCGCCGCGCCGCAGGCCGGGCTGATGAGCGCGTTGGCCAAGGGCGTCATCACCGGCGACCTGCGCTGGGACCTGATCGCGGCGGGCGCGGGCATCGGCGTGGTGATCATCCTGGCCGACGCGACGCTGGGACGCCTGAAGCTGCCGCGCATCGCTCCGCTGGCGGTGGGGCTCGGCGTCTACCTGCCGCAGGACGTGACGCTGATGATCGTGGTCGGCGCCGTGATCGGCTGGGCCTTCGACCGCGCCGCCGACCGCAGAGGCCCCGCCGCCGCCGAGCCGATGAAGCGCCTGGGCGTGCTCATGGCCTCCGGCCTGATCGTCGGCGAGAGCCTCGTGGGCGTGGTGGTCGCCGCCATCGTCGCCGCGTCCGGCAAGGGCGCGCCGCTGGCGCTGGTGGGCGACGGCTTCGAGGGCGTCAGCGAGGTGCTCGGCCTCGCCGGCTTCGCGGCGCTCGTTGCCGTGCTCTACGTCTGGGTCGCCCGTCTGTCGGGGGGACTTAAGGACCCGCTCGCCGCGCCGGCGGTGCGGGTCGGCGTGGAGGGCGACGTCTAAAATCGGCCGATATTCGTGAACCCGCGGCCCAAGCGTTGGGTCGACGGACTTCCGGCCTACTTGCCGCTTGGTGGGATCGGTGACTGCTTCGCTTCGAATAGGATTGGAAGCAGCGCATAGGCGCCCGCGGTCCGATCGCCCTGGTCGTTGGCTGTCACGGCGCGGAACTTCGCGGCGAGCTTGAGAGCAGCCGCCCCAAAGCCCAGCTGCGCAGGCTGCTCACCGGCGACTTTGCAATCCGTCAGCGTGCCGTCGTCGGCGATTTGGCAAGCGAGGCCAGCTCGGCCCGCGATCCCGGCTTGCAAGGCGACCCTCGGGTAAACGTCCGCGATATCCAACGCGGTGGGGGCGCGACACCCATTGCAGTTGCCGCACGAAGGTGGCGCCGTCGCCGATCTCCGGCGCCGACGGCTGCAGGAAGCGGACGGGGATGACGACCGTCCCGCTCGCGACCGCCACGCCGTCCCTCATGCGGGGCGTCATCTTGAATTTTGGCGCCAGCTTCAGCACCGCTTCGCCGAAACCGTATCCGGGGGGGCTCTCCTCCAGGACGTGGCAGTTGACCAGGATGCCGCTGACGGTCACGCCGCACTCCATCCTGGCGGACCCACCCAGACCCTCGATCTGCGCCTTCTCAGGATAGACGTCGGCAAGGTCGTCGCCGTTCGGCTTATCAAGCCAGTCCGGGTTCTGGATGGTCGGTTCCGCCTTCGGTTGCGGAAGCTGCGGCGCCGAGACCAGCGCCAGCATCAGAACGGCCAGCATCATGCGGTTACCCCCGGCGC
>CAZZZR010000159.1:0-6232 GCA_964658605.1 uncultured Caulobacter sp.
AAGCGCCTGTTCCGCGCCCGCGGCGACACGGTGTGGGGCGACGCCCACTTCGGCGACTGGGGCTTCCAGATGGGGCTCCTGATCACGGCCGTCGGCGACGAGCAGCCCGGCTCGCCCTTCCTCGCCGGAGGCGACGGGCCCTTCCCGGAGGCCAGCCCGGTGACGCTGGAGGACCTGGAGCGGCTCTATCCCCTCGCCGCCGCCCGCGCCAAGGCCGAGCCGGAGTACCGGGACCGGGCGCGCAGGGCGACCGCCGATCTCCAGTCCGGCCGCCCCGGCTACCGCGCGCTGTGGCGCAAGTTCGTGGAGGTCAGTCGCACAGGCCTGGAGCGCGAGTTCCATGCGCTCGGCGTCGACTTCGACCTGTGGAACGGCGAGAGCGACGCCGATCCGCTGATCCCCGGCATGGTCGAGGACCTCGGCGCCAAGGGCCTCCTGGTTGAGGACCAGGGCGCCCGGATCGTGCGGGTGGCGCGGGAGGGCGACAAGCGCGAGCTGCCTCCCTTGCTCGTCGTCTCCTCCGAGGGCTCGGCCATGTACGGCACTACCGACCTCGCCACGATCCTGCAGCGCCGCCGCGAGCAGGACCCGGAGCTGATGCTCTACGTGGTCGATCAGAGGCAGGCCGACCACTTCGAGCAGGTGTTCCGCGCCGCCGACCTCGCCGGCTACGCGCCGCGCGACACGCTGGAGCACCTGGGCTTCGGCACCATGAACGGATCGGATGGCAAGCCCTTCAAGACGCGCGAGGGCGGGGTGCTCAAGCTGCACGACCTGATCGCCATGGCCACCGAGAAGGCCCGGGAGCGGCTGCGGGAGGCGGGGCTGGGCGGCGAGCTGCCGCCCGAAGAGTTCGAGGACATCGCGCACAAGGTGGCGGTGGCGGCGCTGAAGTTCGCCGACCTCTCCAACTATCGCGGCACCAGCTACGTCTTCGACCTCGACCGCTTCACCAGCTTCGAGGGCCGCACCGGGCCGTATCTGCTCTACCAGGCGGTGCGGATCAAAAGCCTGCTCCGCCGCGCCGCCGCCGAGGGTGCGCAGCCCGGCCCGATCTCCGTCGACGCCCCGCCCGAGCGCGAGCTGGCTTTGACGCTCGACGGCTTCACGGCCGCGGTCGCCGACGCCTACGACAGGCGGGCGCCCAACACGATCGCCGAGCACGCCTATCGCCTCGCCCAGACCTTCTCGCGCTTCTACGCCGCCTGCCCGGTGATGGCGGCGGAGACGCCGGCGTCGCGCGGATCGCGGCTCGCGCTTGCGGGCGCGACCCTGCGCCAGCTGGAGCGGGCGCTGGGCCTCCTGGGGATCGAGACGCCCGAGCGCATGTAGGGCTTCGCTGCACCGCAGCATGGCGCTAGAGAGGGCCCGTCCATCCATCCGGAGCCCGCCTGCATGAAGACCCCGCGCGCCTTCTTCGCCCCCCTCGCCATCGGGGCGCCGACGCCGTGGCGCGATCCGCCCGCCCGCGTGGAGCGGATGATCCATTTCGTGCCGCCGCATCTTGAGAAGGTCCGCGCCAAAATCCCCGAGGTCGCCAAGACCGTCGACGTGATCCTCGGCAACCTCGAGGACGCCATCCCCGCCGACGCCAAGCAGGCGGCTCGCGAGGGCTTCATCGCCATGGCGCACGGGACCGACTTCGCGGCGCTGAACGTGGGGCTGTGGACGCGGATCAACGCGCTCAACTCCCCCTGGCACCTGGACGACGTGACCGAGATCGTCGCGCGCGCCGGCGACGTGCTCGACGTGATCATGGTGCCCAAGGTCGAGGGCGCCTGGGACATCCACTACATGGACCAGCTCCTCGCATGCCTTGAGGCCAAGCACGGGGTTCAAAAGCCGATCGGCCTGCACGCGATCCTGGAGACCGCGCAGGGCGTCAACAACGTCGAGTCGATCGCCGGCGCCTCGCCCCGGATGCAGGGCATCAGCCTGGGGCCCGCCGACCTCGCCGCCAGCCGAATGATGAAGACCACCCGCGTCGGCGGGGGCCACCCCTCCTACCGCGTGGTGGAGGACCAGCACGCGGACGGCAGCGTCCGCATCGGCTCGCAGCAGGACCCGTGGCACTACACCCTCGCCGCCATGGTCGACGCCTGCGCGGCGCACGGCATCAAGGCCTTCTACGGTCCCTTCGGCGACATCGGCGACCTGGAGGCGTGCGAGCAGCAGTTTCGGAACGCCTACCTGCTGGGCTGCGCGGGCGCCTGGACGCTGCATCCCAGCCAGATCCCGATCGCCAAGCGCGTCTTCAGCCCCGACCCCGCCGAGGTCGCCTTCGCCCGCCGCATCCTCGAGGCGATGCCGGACGGGGCGGGTGTGGCCATGCTCGACGGCAAGATGCAGGACGACGCCACCTGGAAACAGGCCAAGGTGATGGTCGACGCCGCCGAGGCCATCGCCGCGCGCGACGCCGCCGCCTGACGGTATGCCGCGCCGCAGCAAGGAACCCTTGCACAGCGCATCTGCAACAGGAGACAGGATTTCTGGCGCGCAGGGCCGCTGTCTCGGGCGAGGTTACAACAATTTGCGCTTGTAGTTTGCTGCACTGCGGCGTATGTGTCCTGCCGTGGCGCTCCGGCGCTGCATGCCCTTCCTGGGCGTTTCCTCCCTATGAACTCAAAGCCGCTCCTCCGGGGGCGGCTTTTTTTCTGCGCGCCGACAGCTTCGCTGAGGCCTCAGCCCAGGGCGGTGAAGATCAACGCGACGACCAGTACGTCCAACGCGCGGCCCAGGCCGGTTGGGAAGGTGGGGAGGCGGGCTCGGCGCATGGCCGGGCCGTGCAAGAACCGCGCCGCCTTATAGCTTGGCGCGAACCAGAAGCCCCGGCTCCGGACGGCGATCATGGTCGCCTGACCACTGCGCCTCGCCATAGGCGCTCTTCGCGTGGACGAGGGCGGAGCGTCCCGCCTTCAGGCCGCGCCGCACGTCCTGCTGAGCGGCGACGAGCGCCTCGCCCGGCGCGCCGATCGGCGAGGGCGTGCGCGAACGCGAGGTCCCGTCGGGGGCGGGCAGGGCGGGCGTGTCGGTTCGGGTCATGCGCATCGGCTCCACCGAGACCCGCGCAAGCCGGGCGCCACCGCCCCTCCCGTCAGCCCTTGGTGGCGAGCCTGGAGAGCTGCGCCTGCATCTCCTCCATCCGCCGCTTGAGGTCCGACAGGTCGTCGGGGGCGGGCGCGGCGGGCGCGGGCGCCGAGGCCGGCTCCGGCTCGGGCGGGCGGTATCCGTAGGGGGTGAAGATCTTCATCGCGCGGTCGAACAGGGCCAGGTTGGCGCGCACCTGCTCCTCCCACAGGTTGACGCCCGGCACGGCGCCGACCTTACCGAACTCGACGCCCAGCCGCTCCTGCTGGCGGGCGAAGGCGTCGAGGCTCGCCTCCAGGTAGCTGGGCACGAAGCTCTGCATCTGGTCGCCGTAGAGACGGATCAGTTGGCGCAGGAATTGGACGGGCAGCAGGTTCTGCCCCCTGCTCTCCTCCTCGAAGATGATCTGGGTCAGGACCTGCCGGGTGATGTCGTCGTTGGTCTTGGCGTCGTAGACCACGAAGTCGGTCCCCTGGCGCACCATCTCGGCCAGATGGTCCAGCGTGACGTAGGTGGACGAGGCGGTGTTGTAGAGCCGCCGGTTCGCATACTTCTTGATCACGACCTTAACGCCCGAACTCTTGGCCGCTTCGCCCGACAGGGGCGCGGCGGCGTCGTCCTGAAGCTCCAGCGGCGCGTCGTCGGCGGCCATCCTTCGGTTTCCTCGCTCTTCTTGCATCGCACTATCGCGCCGAACGGGCGGCGACGCCAGCGACGACCCGAGGTTGCGCCGATGATCGGGTGGACGGTCGGGTCGGGGTTGCGCGCGCGGGCGGCGCCGGTCCAAGGTCGCGTCAACCCAGAAACGTCCCGGAGGACCCCGCCATGGCCACGCCCGACATCGTCATCGCCTCCGCCGCGCGCACGCCGGTGGGCAGCTTCAACGGCGCGCTCGCCTCTCTGGCGGGCAGCGAGCTGGGCTCCATCGCGATCAAGGCGGCGCTGGAGCGCGCGGGCGTCTCGCCCGACGAGGTGGACGAGGTGATCCTGGGCCAGGTGCTGCAGGCCGCCGCGGGCCAAGGACCGGCGCGTCAGGCGTCGATGGGCGCGGGCATCCGGCAGGAGGCTCCGGCGTGGAGCCTGAACCAGCTCTGCGGCTCGGGCCTGCGCGCGGTGGCGCTCGCCTACCAGCAGGTCGCGGGCGGGGACGCCAAGGTGGTGGTCGCGGGCGGGCAGGAGAGCATGTCCAAGGCCCCGCACGCCGCCCACCTGCGCGACGGCAAGAAGATGGGCGACCTGCAGTTCGTCGACACCATGATCAAGGACGGCCTGTGGGACGCCTTCCACGGCTACCACATGGGCACGACCGCCGAGAACATCGCCGAGCGCTGGCAGATCACCCGGGAGGACCAGGACCGCTTCGCCACCCAGAGCCAGAACCGCGCCGAGGGCGCCCGGGGCTCGGGCCGCTTCAAGGACGAGATCGCCCCCGTCACCATCAAGGGCCGCAAGGGCGACACGGTGGTCGACAGCGACGAGTACATCCGCGCCGGCGCCACCTACGAGGCCATGGCGGGGCTGAAGCCCGCGTTCGACAAGGCGGGTTCGGTGACCGCCGCCAACGCCTCGGGCCTGAACGACGGCGCGGCCGCGCTGGTGGTCATGACGGCGGAGGAAGCCCAGCGCCGCGGGATCACGCCGCTCGCCCGGATCGCCTCCTGGGCCAATGCGGGCGTCGATCCCGCGATCATGGGTACCGGCCCCATCCCCGCCAGCCGCAAGGCGCTGGAGAAGGCGGGCTGGAGCGTTGGCGACCTCGACCTGGTGGAATCCAACGAGGCCTTCGCCGCCCAGTCGCTGTGCGTGGTGCGCGAACTGGGCCTCGACCCGGAGAAGACCAACGTCAACGGCGGCGCCATCGCCATCGGCCATCCGATCGGCGCCTCGGGCGCGCGCATCCTCACCACGCTGCTGCACGAGATGGGCAAGCGCGACGCCAAGAAGGGCCTCGCCACCCTCTGCGTCGGCGGCGGCATGGGCGTGGCGGTCTGCGTGGAGCGCGGCTGAACGCCTCATTTGTAAGGTCGCAGACGCCCGCTAAGGCTCAGCTCGTCACGACCGGGGGCGGCGTGGGCGGGCGAATTGAAGCCTTGGGGCTGGCGGCATTGGCCGTCGTGGCGGCGCTGGCGACCGGGGGATCGACTCCGGCGCCTGAACCGCCGCCGCCGGCGCTGACCTGGGCCTACGGCGTCGCGCCGGAAGGAGCGGGCCTACCGTCGCTCGGAGCCGGCCCCTTTAAGGCTCCCGACGGCCGCACGCTGACCGAGGCGCAGATCCGGGCGCTGAAGCAGACCGAGGAAGACTGGTATCCCAAGGAACATCCGCCCGCGCTCGACGTCGTGGACGGCGAGGTGAAGGACCGGCCGGAGCCCTGCGCCGCCTGCCACATGGCCAACGGCCAGGGGTTCGGCGACGTCGCCGACATCGCGGGCCTCTCTGCCGGCTACATCCGCGAGCAGCTCCACGCCTTCCATTCGGGCGAGCGCCGCACGGCCGAGCCCCGCAAGCACGCGAACGCAGCGATGGTGTGGGTGGCGGGGGGATGGCCGGAGGCCGACCTCCTCGCCGCCGCCGACTATTTCGCCGCGACCCCGCGCCGGGCGCGGCTGACGGTCGTCGAGGCCGACGTCGCGCCGGCGACGACCCTCACCAAGTACGGCTGGACCTACGCCGTGCCCGGCCCGCCCCAGCCGCTGAACGGGCGCATCGTGGAAACGCCGGACAGCCTCGCCGCGATCTACCTGGGCGATGGGCACGCCACGGCGACCGTCTACGCGCCGCGCGGGGCGCTCGCCCGTGGCGCGAAGCTGGTGCGGACCGGCGGCGCGGGCGGTCAGCCCTGCGCGAACTGCCACGGGGTGGGGCTCAAGGGCGTCGGCGACGTGCGCGCCAAGGCGATCATCAAGGGCAACCAGGATCTGTGGACGGCGAGCAATCCTGTGGACAACCGGTAACGTCTGGGCGGTGACTTCCCTGCGCCCGACGGCCACTGCCGCCCGGACCGTGGAGACGATCACCGATGAGCAGCGCCGCGAATTCGAAAGCCTGGTGGCCGCCGAACCGTTCGTCAACGCCGTGCTCGCATCGCGGCTGGCCGCCTACCGCAAGCAGGGCTTCCTGACAGCGCTCGACGATTTCGGCGCCG
>CAZZZR010000160.1:0-6203 GCA_964658605.1 uncultured Caulobacter sp.
CGACGGTGAGCGCGCCGATCACCGCCCCTGTGGCCGTGGTCACGACGGTGGCGGCTCCCGTCGCCACGGCGGTCGCGGGCGTCGTGTCCGTGCTCCCGAGGGGGCTGGGCGTCCACTAGCCGCGCCCGGGGCGGTCCGGCTTCCCCGACCGGGCCGCCCCTCTTCCCGCATCCAGGTCCCCCCTCATGCCGTTTATCCCGCTCGCCGCGCCGATGGCGACGTCCCAGGCGGCCCCGAGCGGTCCGGCCCAGCCGAGCGCGGGATCGACGACGGGCTCGCTGATCGTCGATCGCAACCGCGCCGACCGTGCGCCGCCGACCGCCATGCCGACCCCGGCTGGCCAGTCGTCGACGCAGGGCGCCGGGGCGCAGGTGGCCGCCACGCCCTCTCCCGCGTCCGCGCCCTTCGTGCTGCGCGGCCTGCGCCTGGAGGGCGCCAGCGCGCCCGACGCCGTCCTGCGGCCGGTGCTGCGCCGCTTCGTCGGGCGACGCATGGACGCCGCGGGGCTTAAGGCGCTGGCCGACGCGGTGGCCGCCGCCTACGCCAAGGCCGACGTCGCCCTCTACACCGTGCTCCTGCCGCAGCAGGATTTCGCCGGCGGCGTCGTGCGTGTCCGCGTGGTGGAGGGGTACGTCGAGCAGGTGGAGGTCAAGACCGCCCAGGGGCGGCCGGCGCCCCAGGTCGCCCTCTACGCCCGTCGCCTGACGCGCGAGCGCCCGCTGCGTCGCACGACGCTGGAGCACGTGCTGCTCCTGATGCGCAGCCTGCCCGGGGTGACGGTCGACGCCCAGTTCCTGCGCGGGGGCCGCGACGGCGCGGTCCGCATGGCGATCACGGTCCACACCAAGCGGACCCAGTTCGGCGTGGGGATCAGCGACCGGGGGGCCAACCGGCTCGGCCGCACCCAGATCGAAGCCGACCTGACGCTGAACTCGCTGCTCCGCGAGGGCGACAAGACGGCGCTGACGCTGGCGACCCCCACCGACTTCACCCGCTTCCGCTACTACGCCCTCAGCCACACCCAGCCGATCGGAGCGGACGGACTGACGGCGACCGCCTCGCTCGGCTACCTGACGACCCTTCCGCGCGGTTCTTCCACGGAAGGCGAGGCCAAGATCGGATCGTTTTCGCTCAGCTATCCGCTGCAGCTGCAGGCCGACCGCAGCCTGGTCCTCACCGGCTCGCTCGACGCGCTGGACAGCGCCAACGCGCTCTTCGGCGTCACGATCAGCGACGAGCGCACGCGCACCCTGCGCGCGGCGGCCTCCTACGTCCGCACGCTGGGTCCGAAGACGAGCTTCAGCCTTGGCGCGACCGCCAGCCAGGGGCTGCCGGGACTGGGCGCGAGGCCCGTGGCGCCGGGGTTTTCGGACACCGACTTCCACAAGCTCTCCCTGCAGGCGGCGGGCTCGAAGACCTACGGCCTCTGGACCGTGCGGGTGCGCGCCACCGCCCAGGCGAGCGACGACCGCCTGCCGGCCTCCGAACAGCTGGCGCTTGGCGGCGACGACTACGGCCGGGCGTTCGCCTCCGCCACGGTCACGGGAGACGAAGGCGCTGCGGGATCGGCGGAGCTGGCCTGGGCGGCGTCGAAACTGCTTCCGAAGGTGCTCGCCGGGTCGGAGGCCTACGCCTTCACCGACGGCGGCCGCGTGCGGTTCAAAGGGCGCGCCCTCTACGGGATCGCGGGCACCACCTACGACCTGGCCTCAGCGGGCGTGGGACTGCGCGCGGCGGTGGCGGCGCACACGGTGCTGCAGCTGGAAGCCTCCCGCCAGGTCATCGCCCGCCTGCCGCAGGGCGACTCCGGCGACTGGCGCGTCGTGTTCGGCTACCGCACCAACTACTGAGCGCCGGTCCACAGGCGGCGCACGCTTACGCCAGCCGCTTCTCCATCTGGATCACCGTCAGCGAGCCGCCGTCCGGAAGGTCGGCCTCGGTCCGGGCCAGGGCGACATAGCCGTGGGCGGCGTAGAAGGGTTCGCCGGCCAGCGTTGCGCCCAGCGCGGCGCGGGTGAAGCCCTTGGCGCGCGCCGCGTCCTCGCTGGCCGCCAGCAAGGCCTTGCCGATCCCCCGCCGCGCATAGTCGGGATCGACGAAGAAGGCGCGCACGCGCGCGGGCCCGCTCAGCGGATTGATGCGCGGTCCGTCGCTCTGGGCCGGGCCGTGCGCGCCGTAGAGGGCTTCGCGATCGCTCCAGCCCCCGCAGCCGACGATCCGGCCGTCCAACTCGGCGACGAGGTAGCCGCCGTCGGCGATCAGGCGGTGGTCGACGCCGAACACCGTGCCCAGCGCCGCCTCGCGTTGCGCCCGGGTGTAGCTGTCGGCCTGGAGCCCGTGAACCGAGCGTTCGATCAGGGCGTCCAGCGCGTCCGCGTCCCGAGGTGTCGCAGGGCGCAGCGCGACGCCGGTCACAGCCCCTCGCGGTTTTTTGACCGGCTGTCGAAATTGTCGGCGGGAGCGAGGCGCATGACCTCCGCTTGATAGCGCTCGTCCTCTCCCTGCGCCAGAAGCGGCAGCGCCTCGGCCGCCGCGCCGAGCATGGCTTTCAGCCAGTCCTTGTCGACCTTGTGAAAATCGCTGAGGACGTGGCCCATCACCCGGTCCTTGTGGCCGGGATGGCCGATACCCAGCCGGGCCCGGCGGAAGTCAGCTCCCAGGTGCGCCGTGATCGAGCGGATGCCGTTGTGTCCGGCCGCGCCGCCGCCCGTCTTCATGCGGAAGCGGCCGGGCGCGAGGTCGAGCTCGTCGTAGAAGACGACGAGGTCCGACAAGGGGGCCTTGTAGAACTTCAGCGCGGCCGCGACCGAGCGTCCGCTGTCGTTCATGAAGGTTTGCGGCTTAAGCGCCAGCGCCTTCACCGGACCGTCGCGGGTGGGGATGGTCCCTTCCGACGCCAGACCCTGGAACTTCTTATGCTCGCGTCCGAAGCCGTACTCCGCGCGGATCGCGTCGATCGCCATGAAGCCGACGTTGTGGCGGTTGCCGGCATATTCGGGACCGGGGTTGCCGAGGCCGGCCAGGATCAGCATGGCGCGCTCCGCTCAAACGAAAGGCGCGCCCGCGGCCCGGAACGGGGCGGACGCGCCTTGATGATCCGTGCCCCGCCGAAGCGGAGAGGGGATCAGGCCTTGTCGTCACCCTCAGGCGCGGCGCGGTCCTCGACCTCGGTCGCTTCGACCGCAGGCGTCTCCGGCTCGACAGGGGCGACCTCGTGGGCGGCGGCGGAGGCGGCGGCCTCCACGTCGGCCGGGCTCTTGGCGTGCTCGACGGCGGCCTGAGCGGCGGCGGCCACGGCGGCCACGTCCACTTCGCCGCCCGTCGCGGCGGCGGCGGACTGGGCCTCGGCGACCGCGTGGTCGACGGCGGCGTCGGCGGAGGCCGAGGCGCTGGTGCCGGCGACCGTGGCGATCACGAAGTCACGGTCGTGGATCGCGGGCTCGACGCCCTTGGGCAGGGTGGTGGAGGAGATGCGGATGGTGTCGCCAATTTCGAGACCCTTCAGGTCGAACACCAGCTCTTCGGGGATCTCGTCGGCGGGGGCGTAGAGCTCGACCTCGTGGCGGGCGATGTTCAGCGTGCCGCCGCGCTTCAGGCCGCGGCATTCGTCCTGGTGGATGAAGCGCACGGGCACCGCGATCTTGACCAGCTGGTGCTCGTCCACGCGGTAGAGGTCGAAGTGCACGGGCACGTCGCTCACCGGGTCGAACTGGATGTCTTTGGCGATGACGCCCTGCGTCTCGTTCCCGTACTTGAGGGTCACGAGGTGGCCCAGGAGCTTGCCCGAGTAGAGCGACTTCCTGAACTCGTTCAACGGCACCGCGATCGGCACCGGCGCGCGCGTGCCGCCGTAGAGGACGCCCGGCACCTTGCCCTCGCGACGCGCCTGGCGGGCGCCGCCGGTGCCCGTGCGCTCGCGCACTTCGACGTTGAGGACGATCTCGGCCATGGGATGCGACTTCTCGATAACGAAAACGCCGCGCGAGCGGGGCGCGGGGCGCTTGCAGCGCCTGAAACGTGAGCGCGCGTGTCTACAGGCTTAGGCGCGGCGGTTCAAGAGCGGGCGGCGGCCTCGTTCCGGGGCCTCGTTTCTGGTCTCAGTGGGCCAGCGCCGCCGTGGCCGCGGCACCCGCCAGCGTCGCGGCGGAGGCGGTCATCACAGGCGTCGCGGCGGCCGTGTCGGGCCCCGCCCCGCCCTGTACGCACTGGGCGGTATCGATCAGCACGTGCTGGCCCAGGCAGAAGACGTCCTCGTAGAAGGGCTTGGCCACGGCCAGGCACTGGTAGAGATTGAGCTTGGCCATGCTGTGGCAGAAGCCGCCGCCCGACTCCGACAGCATCGCCTGCACGGCGGGATCGTTGTCGTCGCCCGCGCGCCCCAGGATCGCCAGCGCCGCTACCGCCAGCCCGCGCTGCACCGCGGGCGCGTAGGGAGGCGCGGCGGAGACGGAGGCGGCGACAGCCTCGGGGATCGGACGGCCGGGGCCGGTCTCTGTGGGGATCGAGGCGCGCAGCATCTCGATCTCCTCGGGCGTGGTGGACATGCCCGCCGACGACAGCGCCTTGGCGCGCGCCAGCCGTCCGTCGCGATCCGGAATGGCCAGCTTGGACCAGGCGCTCTTCTGCATGTCGTAGGCCGACTGCTTCACCGACTTGCCGACCAGCATCAGCCGGCTTCCGTCCGCACTCAGGGTTCCCGTCACCATCGCGGCGGCCGAAGCGGCGCCGGGCATCTGCGAGGCGTAAGCGGGGTTGAGCAGGATGGCGGAACCGACCTGCATCCGCTGCGTCGGGTCCTTCGCGTATTGGCGCACGCCGGCCACGAACGCGGGGTCCTGCAGGGCCAGCAGCGCGGCGTAGGCCACCACGCCGCGCGAGAGCTGCGCGGGGTCGGAGGCTTCCGCCAGCTCCAGCGCGCCCTCGACATCTGTCCCCGCCTTGAAGCCGGGCGAGACGGTGGCCGCCTTGCGCATGTAGTCGCGGTAGGCCCCGGCGGCGGCCAGCACGCTGCCCGAGAGCGCGATCGGCGGCGCAGGCGGCGCCTCCACGACCACGGGCGCGGGGGGCTTCTTGCGCCCGAACATCTGGGCGGAGGCGGAGGAAGCCCCGGCCAGTGCCGTCATGGCGATGCAGGCGACGGCCGCGCCCTGAGACAAGCGACGGGACAGGGAGCCGGGGCGCGAGGTGCTCATGGGATGGCTTTCCGGATCGAACGCTGGGGCGCCGGTCCGCGGGCTGTCCGCAGCGCCGGTGCGCGTGGGGTTACAGAAGCGTACCGCGTGGTTAACGGGCCGTTTAGACACTGCCGCCCCCCGGCGGGTTCATCCGTCAATCGAACAGCTTAGAGACCGATTCCTCGTTTGCGATACGGCGGATCGCCTCACCGATCAGAGGCGCGATCGAGACCTGCCGCACCTTCTTCGACGCCTTCACCAGCTCGCTGGCCTCAATGGAGTCGGAGATCACCACCTCCTCCAGCACCGAGGTAGCGATCCGCTCGCAGGCCGCGCCCGAGAGCACGCCGTGGCTGATGTAGGCCGAGACGGAGACCGCGCCCTCGGCCATCAGCGCCTTGCCGGCGTTGCACAGCGTGCCGGCCGAGTCGGCGATGTCGTCGAACAGGATGCAGCGCCGCCCCTGCACGTCCCCGATGATGTTCATCACCTCACTCTCGCCGGGCTGGGCCCGGCGCTTGTCGACGATGGCGAGGTCGGCGTTCAGGCGGTCGGCCAGGTTGCGCGCCCGCACCACGCCGCCGACGTCGGGCGAGACGATCATCAGCTCGGACGCCTTGTCGCCGTGGCGCGACTTGATGTCGCCGGCCATCACCGGATAGGCGACGAGGTTGTCGGTGGGGATGTCGAAGAAGCCCTGGATCTGGCCCGCGTGCAGGTCGAGCGTCAGCACCCGGTCGGCGCCCGCCCGGGTAATCAGGTTGGCGACCAGCTTGGCGGAGATGGGCGTGCGGCCGCCCGTCTTCCGATCCTGCCGGGCGTAGCCGAAGTAGGGGATGACCGCGGTGATCCGCTTGGCCGATGCGCGCTTCAGCGCATCGATGCAGATCAGGAGCTCCATCAGGTTGTCGTTGGCCGGGTAGCTGGTCGACTGGATGATGAAGACGTCCTCGCCGCGGACGTTCTCGTCGATGGTGACGAAGATCTCCTGGTCGGCGAAGCGGCGCACCTGGGCGCGGGTCAGCGGCA
>CAZZZR010000161.1:0-6150 GCA_964658605.1 uncultured Caulobacter sp.
TGCCGCCGTGCTCGGTCGCGTCAAGGGACGCCTTCGGCTCTTCGCCCTTGACCCGACCTCCGCTCGGCGGCTGACCAGAGGGGTCGGGATGCAGGGCGTCCCTAAGAAGTTTCGACGAGCCTGCGGCGCGTCGAACACTGGGCTGGGGACTGCCGGAGGCTAGTCGGCGAGGGCAGTGCGAAGGCCCGCTCGGCTGATAGCCGAGCTTCCGCCGTCCTAAGTGTTCATCGACTGGTAGAAGTCCGCGTTCGTCTTGCTGGAGCGCATTTTGTCGAGGAGGAACTCGATCGCGTCCTGTGGGCCCATCGGGTTCAGGATGCGGCGCAGGACGTAGGTCTTCTGCAGGTTCGACTTGTCGGTGATCAGCTCTTCCTTGCGGGTGCCCGACTTCAGCACGTCGATGGCGGGGAAGATGCGCTTGTCGGCGACCTTGCGGTCCAGGATGATTTCCGAGTTGCCGGTGCCCTTGAACTCTTCGAAGATCACCTCGTCCATCCGGCTGCCGGTGTCGATCAGGGCGGTGGCGATGATGGTGAGCGAGCCGCCCTCCTCCACGTTCCGAGCCGCGCCGAAGAACCGCTTGGGGCGCTGCAGGGCGTTGGCGTCCACGCCGCCGGTCAGCACCTTGCCGGACGACGGCACGGTCGTGTTGTAGGCGCGGCCCAGACGGGTCACGGAGTCGAGCAGGATCACCACGTCGCGCTTGGCCTCGACCAGGCGCTTGGCCTTCTCGATCACCATCTCGGCCACGGCGACGTGGCGGGTGGCCGGCTCGTCGAAGGTGGAGGCCACGACCTCGCCCTTCACCGTGCGCTGCATGTCGGTGACTTCCTCGGGGCGCTCGTCGATCAGGAGCACGATCAGGTAGCACTCGGGGTGGTTGGTCTCGATGGACTTGGCGATGTTCTGCAGCATCACCGTCTTGCCCACTCGTGGCGGGGCCACGATCAGGCAGCGCTGCCCCTTGCCGATGGGCGCCACGATGTCGACCACCCGGCCGGTGCGGTCCTTCACCGTGGGGTCGGGCAGCTCCATGTTCATGCGCTGGTTGGGATACAGCGGCGTCAGGTTGTCGAACGCGACCTTGGTCTTGATCGCGTCGGGGTGCTCGAAGTTCACCTGCGCGACGCTCATCAGCGCGAAGTAGCGCTCGCCCTCGCGGGGGGCGCGCACGCCGCCCTCGACGCTGTCGCCGGTGCGCAGGCCGAAGCGGCGGATCTGGCTGGGCGACACGTAGATGTCGTCCGGCCCAGGCAGGTAGTTGGCTTCCGGCGAGCGCAGGTAGCCGAAGCCGTCCGGCAACACCTCGAGCGTGCCGGAGCCGGAGATCTCGACCTCCTCGTCCGCCAGCGTCTTGAGGATGGCGAACATGATCTCCTGCTTGCGCATTGCGCTCGCATTCTCGACCTCCAGGCTCTCGGCGAAGGCCACGAGGTCGGCGGGAGACTTGTCCTTCAGCTCCTGCAGCGACATGCGGGTGAAGCCGAGCCCCGGCGCGGTCACGTCCACCGTGGCGGCGGAGGCGTCGACGGCGGGGCCTGGCGGCAGGGTGTGTTCGGCCGCCTCGGGCGTGGTGTCGGGGAGGTCGGAGGTGTCGGTGTCGGACATGGTTCGGTCTCACGGCCGCGCGCAGGCGCGCTGCGGGCGGCGGATCGTCTGGAGAGGCGCGGAGCCTCGGATGTGTTCGGCGGGACCGGAGGTCGGCGGCCCCAAAGGGCGGCTGGCGCGGTCTGAAGAGGCGGGGGAAGGCGGGCTGCGACGCGCCTACGGTTTGAGCGTCACCACAGGCGACGGGTCAGGTCAAGGTTTCTGCGCCGCAAACGGCTTTCAGCGCGTCCCGAACTCCAGCGTCACGGCGAGGACCATGACGACGGCGGCGATGAACGGCAGCTCGTTGGTGGCGCGCCAGAAGACGGCCGGGCGAGTATTGGTCCCCGCCACGAACCGCTTGCGGGCCGCAGACAGGAAGCCGTGCCATCCGAGCAGGAAGACCACGCCGGTGAGCTTCACCATCATCCAGGGCTGGCCGAGGAAGCTCGCCACTCCCGGGAACCGATATGTGGAGTCCCACCAGATCAGGGCAAGCCCCAGCAGCAGGGAGACGACCATCGCCGGGTTCATGATGATGCGCAGAAGCTTGCGCTCCATCTCCTGGAACGTCGCGTCCATCTCCGTGCCCGGCGCGAACCGCGTGTGGTAGGCGTAGAGCCGCGGCAGATAGAGCAGCCCCGCCATCCAGGCGATCACCGCCAGGATGTGCAGCCCCCGCAAGAGGTCGTAGGTGTAGGGCGGCATCAGGCGGCCTCCAGCGCGCGGAAGGGGGCCTGCGCCGGGCAGCGGCCGTGCTCGGCCGGGCAGATGCGGCCGCCGCCGTCGGTCTCCACCCCGCCCGGACGGTCCAGCGCGCGGCGCACCAGGGCCGCCAGACCGTCGATGAAGGCGCCTGCGACCGTCACCGCCGGCGCCCGCAGGTAGCAGGGCAGCCCCATCGCCTCCGCCATCTCGGCATACTCCTCGTCGAGCTCCACCAGCGTCTCGACATGCTCGGACACGAAGGCGATCGGCACCACGATCACGCCCTTGCCGTCCCGCCCCGCCTCGGCCAATGCGTCGGGCGTGGAGGGCCCGAGCCAGGCCAGCGGTCCCACCCGGCTCTGGTAGCAGACGCGCCAGTCCCACTCCGGCCCCAGCCGCGCGCCGACCGCCGCGCAGGTCCGCTCCACCTGCCACTGGTAGGGATCGCCTCCGTCGACGATCTTCTGCGGAAGGCCGTGAGCGGAGAACAGCACCCGCACGCCGCCCGGCGCCTCCGCGCGCGAGGCGAGGTCGCGCACATAGGCCGCCTGCGTCTCGACGAACCCGTCGAGCAGCGGCCAGCAGCACACCGTACGCACCCGGCCCGGCCCGCGGTAGGCCTCCGCCCAGGCCTTGAGCGACGACGCCGAGGTGGTGGTGGAGAACTGCGGGTAGAGCGGGAGAAGCACGACCTCGTCGGGCGCGAACGCCTCCACCGCCCTGGCCGCCTCCTTCGAGAACGGGCGCCAGTACCGCATGGCCAGGAAGGCGTGGACCTCGGGATCGTCGTCACCCTTGAACGCCGCCTCCAGCGCCCGGGCCTGGGCGAGCGTCTCGCGCAGCAGGGGCGAAGCGCCGCCCATCTTGGCGTAGTTCGCCTGCGCGCTCTTCTCGCGGGTGGTCGAGATCAGGCGCGCCAGGAGCTGTCGGAAGGGCGAGGGCAGTCCGATGATCGCGGGGTCGCGGAACAGGTTGTAGAGGAACGGCCGCACCGCCTTCAGGCTGTCCGGCCCGCCGAGGTTGAAGAGCACGACCGCCACGCGGCGCCGGGGGCGGCTCATGCGCCTCGCCTCGCCGGCGTCGGTCCATGTTCCACGTGCAACATCGCAAGGGCGCGGGCCTGCGCCGCGCAGCCGAGGGCAGGCGGCGGCTTCCGGACGGCAGGGGTGTAGGCGGACCTCATGTCCCGCTTAGAGCCTGTCGCCGCGCCACGCTCAAGGCGGGCCGTACGAGCACGTTCTCCCTTCTTCTTCAAAAAGAGGATTCTCGAAGAGACAGGAGAAGGTAGGGCCGGGGACGACCGGGACCGATCGTCCGATCGGGCCGGAAACGCACCAGCCTACCCTCCACCGTCAACACTTTGTTAACCCTTGGGGCCGGAAACGGACCGATGTGGAGCGTTAACGCATCCTTAACACTGGCAAGGCCTCTGAAGCAGTCGTCTCCGGTATGTTCCGTGGGCGGCGACGGCCGTCTGCGGCGGGTGCGCGCAGCCGCGGTCGGGCGCGCGGTCCATCTGGGGAAGAGCCGCCGCGTTCGAAGCCGGTCATCCAAGGGCGCCCCACGGCCTTCATGGGCGCACGGGACTCTCGGCCGGGCCATCCCCAGGCGCGCCGAGGCGATGCGGGCACTTGTCCAAGCTTACGCGCCCCGCCAAGACGTCGCAGGGCGGATGCGCCGCGCCCGTGGAGCCCGATGACCCCGACCGTCCCCGCCTGTCCGTGCGTCGGGAGCGTCCCGTGAGCGCGCGCCGGCTCTCGACCTATTTCCACGTCCACCTGGTGTCGGACTCCACCGGCGACACCCTGGCCGCGATCACCCGCGCGGTCTCCGCCCGCTTCGACGACGTGCTGCCTCTGGAGCACAGCTATCCCTTGGTCCGCAGCGTGCGCCAGCTCGACCGCGTGGTGCAGGCGGTGGAGGCGGCGCCCGGCATCGTGATCCACACCATCGTCGACCGCGAGCTGCGCGGACGACTGGAGTCGGCGTGCCGCGAACTGGACACGCCCTGCGTGGCGGCGCTCGACCCCCTGACCGCCAGCCTCAGCCGTTACCTGGGCGCCCAGCTCTCCAGCCGCGCCGGCGCCCAGCACGCGCTCGACGCCGACTACTTCCACCGCATCGAGACGCTGGACTACGCCATCGCCCACGACGACGGCCACGGCGCCCGGGACCTCGACAAGGCGGACGTGGTGCTGGTGGGGGTGAGCCGCACCTCGAAGACGCCGACCTGCATCTACCTCGCGCACCGGGGCGTGCGCGCCGCCAACGTGCCGCTGATCCCGGGCTCCCCGCCCCCGCCGCAGCTCGCCGAGCTGACCCACCCGCTGATCGTGGGTCTGGTGGTCGCGCCGGAGCGCCTGTTGCAGATCCGCAAGAACCGCCTCCTGACGCTGAAGGAGGCGCGCGAGACCGCCTATGTCGAGGCCGACAGCGTGCGCGACGAGACGGTGCGCGCCCGCCGGCTGTTCGAGGCGCGCGGCTGGCCGGTGATCGACGTCTCGCGCCGCTCGGTGGAGGAGACGGCGGCCGCGATCATCAACCTCCTCAACGCCCGACGCGCAGGCGGCGGGGAGGCCGACGCGTGATCGTGCTGGCTTCGACCAGCGCCGCGCGCGCCGCCTTGTTGCGCGGGGCGGGGGTCTCGTTCCAGGCCGTCGCGCCGGGCGTGGACGAGGACGCCGCCAAGGCCGCGCTCCTCGCCGAAGGCGCCTCCCCCCGTGACGTGGCCGATGCGCTCGCCGAACTGAAGGCGGTGAAGGTCTCACGCGGGCGGCCGGGACTGGTGCTGGGGGCCGACCAGACGCTGGAGCTCGAGGGCGCCCTCTTCGACAAGGCGAGCGACCTCGCGGACGCGCGCGCCAAGCTTCTCGCGCTCCGCGGCCGCACCCACCGGCTGCACGCCGCGACCGTGCTCGCCCGCGACGGCGCCCCGGTCTGGCGGGAGGTGCGCACGGCGAAGATGACCATGCGCGCCTTCTCCGACGCCTTCCTCGACGCCTATCTGGAGCGGGAGCGCGAGGCGGCGCTGAGCGCGGTCGGCGGCTACTGGTACGAGGGCTTCGGCGTGCAGCTGTTCAGCGCGGTGGAGGGCGACGACGCCACCATCCGCGGCCTGCCTTTGCTCGGTCTGCTCGACGTGCTGCGCCGGCACGGAGAGCTGGAGACGTGAGAATCACGGGCCGGGCCGTGGTGGCGGGCGTGGTCGGCTGGCCCGTGGCGCAGTCGCTCAGCCCTGTGCTGCACAACGCCTGGATCGCGGCGCTCGGCCTGGACGCCGCCTACGTGCCCTTCGCTGTGCGGCCCGACGGCTTCGACCGGTGGCTCGACGGCCTGCGCGAGGGCGGCGTGCGCGGGCTGAACGTCACCATGCCGTTCAAAGGCCGGGCGCTGGCCGCCGCCGATCGCGCCACCGCCGCCGCGCGCCGGGCGGGAGGCGCCAACACGCTGGTGTTTGGGGCGGACGACGCGCTCGCGGCCGACTCCACCGACGGGCGGGGGCTCCTCGCCGCCTTCGCCGAGCAGGCGCCGGCGGGGCGCCCGCAGGCGGGGCCGGTCGCGGTCTACGGCGCGGGCGGCGCGGCGGGCGCCGCGATGGAGGCGCTGCTCGACGCAGGCGCGCCGCAGGTGCGCGTGGTGGCGCGCGACCCCGCCAAGGCGCGCGCGCTGACCGAGGGGCTCGGTCCCGCCGTCCGCGTCTTCGCCTGGGCCGACGCGGAGCGCGCCTTGGTCGGCGCGACGGCCGTGATCAACGCCACCTCGCTCGGCTTCCAGGGCCGCGACCCGCTCGTCCTCCCGTGGGCGGCCGTCCCTCCCGACGCGGTGGTGATGGACATGGTGACGTCGCCGCTCGAG
>CAZZZR010000162.1:0-6136 GCA_964658605.1 uncultured Caulobacter sp.
CCGGCTTCTGCAGCTCGGCCACGCCCCAGCGCACGAACTCGTCGACGTAGCGGGTGTAGTTGGTGAACAGCACGAAGCGCTGCAGGTCCTCGGCCGGGGCGCCGGTGTAGTGCTTCAGCCGCTGCAGGCTGAAGTCGGTGCGCGCGCCGTCGAACAGGCTGAGCGGCTGGGCCGCCTCCAGCTGCGGCGACCAGACGCCGTCGGCCACCTCATCGCCGATGTGAGCGAGCTGGGTGGCGGGGAACCAGCGGGCGAGGTCGGCGGACTGGGCGCCCTCCAGCGACAGGTCGTCGGCCCCGTCGAGCACGTAGGGGTAGGGGATCTCCTGCTCCGACCGCCCGACCGACACCTCCACGCCGTAGTCGCGCACGAGGAGGCCTAGTTGCTCGGTGAGGTAGTCGCGGAAGATCTCCGGCCGGGTGACGGTGGTGGCGTAGGCGCCGCCGCGGTTCAGCCGGGCGAAGGCGCGGGGCACGCGCGGCGCCGGGCCTTCGGGGGCGTAGGCGATGCGGAGCTCGGGATAGGCGAACAGCCCGTTCGCACGCGCTTCGAGATCGGGCTTGGCGCCCTCCCGCAGGTAGAGCGCGAGGGCGGAGCGCAGGTTGGAGACGGCGCTCGCATAGAGGTCGCAGAGCTCGTCGACGAGGGCGCTGATGGCGGGGTCGGGCGTCATGGCGAACCCTAGCGCCCGCGTGTGACGGCCGCCATGCCGCCGGACGCCGGCTCAGCCGCCCAGCTTGGCCAGGTCCTCGTCGGAGATGTCGGCGTTGAGGAAGACGTTCTGGACGTCGTCGTCGTCGTCGAGCGCGTCGACCAGCTTCATCAGCGTGCCCGCGTCCTCGCCCGCGACGGGGGTCTCGCTCTTGGGGCGCCAGACGATGGCGGTGGAGCGGGCGTCGCCGAACTTTGCGGCCAGCGCTTCGGCCACGCCGTTCAGGTCCTCGAAGGCGGTGTAGACGGCGTGCAGGGGGGGCGCGTCCTCGTCCTCGGGCGCCTCGACCTCCACGTCCTCGGCGCCCGCCTCGATGGCGGCCTCCATCATCGCGTCCTCGCTGGCGGCGGAGAGCGGGTAGGTGATCTTGCCCAGGCGGTCGAACATGAAGGCGACCGAGCCCGTCTCGCCCAGCGCCCCGCCGTTCTTGGAGAACTTGGAGCGGACGTTGGCGGCGGCGCGGTTGCGGTTGTCCGTCAGGACCTCGACGATCAGGCCGACGCCGCCCGGGCCGAAGCCCTCGTAGCGGATCTCCTCATAGTTGTCGGTTTCGCCGCCCGCCGCCTTCTTGATCGCCCGCTCGATGTTGTCGCGGGGCATGGACTCGGCTCTGGCGTTGGCGATCGCAAGCCGCAGGCGGGCGTTGGAGCCGGGGTCGGGCAGGCCGGTCTTGGCGGCCAGGGTGATGTCGCGGCTGAGCTTCGAGAAGATCTTGGAGCGCTTCTTGTCTTGCGCGCCCTTGCGGAACTGGATGTTCTTGAACTTGGAGTGGCCGGCCATGGAGCGTGCGTCGATCGGGTTGGGGCGGAGCGGCGGGTGCGGGCGGTCGTTCTAGCGGCCGGGGCCGAGGCGCGCCAGCCGTCGCGCCCGCAGGCGCTCGCAGGCCGGAACCGTCGCCTTGGCGGGGTGTTCCGCGCTCAGGCCGTTGGAACAACGAAGGGGCGTCGTCTTGACCGTCGTCTACAGTCCCGACGCCGCCCCCGACCTGCAGCCCGGCGTCGTCCGCTGGCAGCCGCGGCCTCCCGCCTACGAGCGTCGCGCGGCGGAGCAGAAGCTGGCGTTGCTGGCCGCGGCGACGGCGCTGTGCGTGGTCGCGGTGGGCGTCGTGGCGATCGGCGCCCTGGCGGTCGGGCGGCTCAGCGGCGGCGGGGTGAGCGTCCGGCGTCTGCACATCGATCATCGAGGTCCAGGCCGCGGCCGACGCCTGCGCCGGCCGTTCTGAGCCGCTCAACCGCCTCCCGCAGCCAGGAAGGCGCGGCCGGCCGCGAAGTCGCCTACCTCGATCTCGGTCTTCACGATCCGGTCGCGGCGGCCGAGAGGCAGCGCCAACTCCAGCCGCACCGTCTCGCGGGGGTCCAACGCCGCCAGCGCCGCGGCGGCCGAGTCGGGCAGCCGGTAGAGCACGCCGCCCTGCGGCGCGGGCGTCCGCTCCGAAGCCAGGAAGGCGCGCGCCGCCCCGGGAGGCGGCCCAGGGGCCAGGTAGGGATCGGGCGCGCGCGACAGATCGCGGACCACCAGCCGCAGCGCATAGGCCTGGCCGCCCTCGGGCGCCTGCAGCCAGACGGACAGCCGGTCGGGCGCCTTGCTGTTCTCCCGCCGCAGGCCCAGCGTCGCCGGCCGCCCCGCGAGTTGCGCAGGCGTGGAGAGCGTCCAGTAGGGTCCCACGCCCGACGGCCACCGCTGCGCCGACCATGCCCCCTTGTCGCCCGGCAGGCTCAGCGACCCCTGGCGCGACCAGCTCATGAAGGCGGCGCGCACCCGCTGGGCGGCGATGTGCAGACCCGGGGAGGCGCAGGGCTCGCGCCGCGCGCGGTCGCGGGCCCGGGCGGCGGCGGCCTCCAGCAGCGCCGCGGACGCGCCCCCGCGCAGCGCCGCGCCATGCACCTGCAGGGTCGACGCCTCCAGCGCCTGGCCGAGGCGCGCGTCGAACAGCGAACACTTCACGTCCGCCTCACGCATCAGGGTGCGCTCGTAGTAGAGGGTCTCGAGGCTCGCCGCCGCCCAGGCCACACCGGCCGCACAGGGCGCGAGGGCGAGGAGGAGGCCGGAGAGGGGGAGGAGGGCGGGGCGCATGCAGGCCCACCATCGCCCACTCCGGCTTTCGACGAGGTTGACGGAGGAACGCCCTGCCCGACGCGGTCGCCACCGAGTTCTGGGTCTCCGCCCTGATCCGCCGCGCGGGCCTGGGCGGCGCGAGCGCGGTCGTCGTGCGCCGGGGCGACCCGCAGGCGGGCGCGGTGCTGGTGAAGGTCTACGCCCAGGCCACGCGCACCGCGCGCCTCTACGAGGAGGTCGCGCGCGGCGCGGGCGGGGAGCGCGCCTGGATGCAGCCCAAGCCCGGCCTGCCGGAAAGCGGGCTCGACGCCTACGCCGAGCGCCAGGCGCGCTACGATCCCGACCTGTGGGTGGTGGAGGTCGAGGACCGCGACGGCCGCCACTTCCTGACCGAGCCGGTAGACGACCCGCGGGATTCCCCCGACCGCCCTGGGACGGGGCCGCCGCCGTGAACGGGATGTTCACCTTGTCCCTGAACCGGATGGCAAGCGCCCTCGGCTAGGGTGGCGCCATGCTGTTCCTGATGAACGACGTGCTGCTGAACCTGGACGCCTACGGGTCGATCCCTCCGATCGCGCCGCAGCGGTTCCGCGCGCTCAGCCTCGACTTCGTGCTGAAGCTGGGCGCCGAGATGTTCGCCGAGAACCCGCTGCTGCACCGCCAGGAGCCCGAGCGGGCGCGCCGCCTGGCGCTCCTGATCCGCGCCAAACAGCCCGAGGTGAACGCCGCCCTGTTCGTCGCCCCCGCCGTCGCCTGCGCGCCGTCCGAGGTCAGCCATCGCCTGGCCGAGGTGTCGATGGAGGCCATGGCCGCCCTCTACACCCGCGACCGCGAAGGCCTTCTGGACCCCGTCAGCGCCGACCGGGAGGTCTGGCGGCGCCTGGCGGCCTGAGGCCTACCAGCCGGCGCAGACGCCCAGCACGTCGCGGGCGCCGTCCTGGTCGCTCGCCGACAGCCTGCCGAGCTTGCGCAGGATCGCATCGCGATCAAGCGTGGCGATCTTGCTCGCCCTGACCCAAGACGCGACGGGCAGCCCGGCGTCGCCGAGGTCCTTGATCGGGTAGTCTCCCGGGCGCGCGGCCTCCTCCCGGCTGGTGATCATGGCCACCCAGCACAGTCCGAGATCGTCCAGCGCCGGTGCGGAGACGACGAGGGCTGGCCGCTGCTTCACCTGTCGACGCTCGACGAACGGGAACGGCACCAGGACGACGTCGAAGGTGGCCGTCAAAGATCACCGTAGGCGCGTTCGTCCTCTTCCGACGCCCACTCCGTGAAGGCCAGGAACGGATCCTCGAAGGGGACGCCGCGCCCGTACCCCGGGGACGTCTCCTTCTCCTCGATCTCGATCTCGGCCGCCCGGATCAGGTTTCGCTGGTGCGGGTTGATCGTGCCCCGCATCCGAAGGCGCACGCCTCCCCGGCGGATGCGGGCCGCGACCGCTGAGATGTCCTTCACATAGAACTGGTTCGCCGCCACGTTGTGCTTGGGATCGACGGCCAGATCCGCCAGCACGTAGTAGCCATCGGCGTTGAGGGCGGGCTCGAACTCGTCCACCCGCCCATCGGGAAGACGCACCCTGCGCACCAACCGCAAGCCCATCCCGCACTCCATTGCAACATGGAGCGAACGTAGCGCTTGAAGCCGCTTGATTTCAAGGTTGAGGGATTGCAAGGGATCGCCATGCCCGCTGACTTCGCCGCCGAAGCCGCCAAGCGGCGCACCTTTGCGATCATCTCCCACCCCGACGCCGGCAAGACCACGCTGACCGAGCACCTGCTGCTGGCCGGGGGCGCCATCCGCGCGGCGGGGCAGGTGCGGGCGCGGGGCGAGAACCGGCGCACGCGCTCGGACTGGATGAAGATCGAGCGGGAGCGGGGGATCAGCGTCTCCGCCTCGGTGATGACGTTCGAGTCCGAGGGGCTGACCTTCAACCTGCTCGACACGCCGGGGCACGAGGACTTCAGCGAGGACACCTACCGCACCCTCACCGCCGCCGACGCCGCGGTGATGGTGCTGGACGCCGCCAAGGGCATCGAGCCGCAGACGCTGAAGCTGTTCGAGGTGTGCCGCCTGCGCGACATCCCGATCATCACCTTCATCAACAAGATGGACCGCGAGGCGCAGGACCCGTTCAGCCTGCTCGACGAGATCGGCTCCAAGCTCGCGCTGGACCCCGCGCCGCTCTACTGGCCGGCCGGGTCGGGCAACCGCTTCAAAGGCATGCTGGACCTCAAGGCCGACGCCTTCGTGCCTTACGTTCGCAATCCGGACGAGGCCGACGAGGAGGCGCTGAAGCCGGTGGCCTGGCGCTCCAACGCCACGGCGAGGCTGCTGGACGAGGCGGAGGCGAGCGAGCTTGAGGAGTCGGCCGAACTGGTGCGCGAAGCCTCCAAGCCGTTCGAGGAGGCCGCCTTCCGCGAGGGCCACATGACGCCCGTGATCTTCGGCTCGGCGCTGCGCCATTTCGGCGTGGGCGAGCTCCTCGCCGCGCTCGCCGCCTTCGCCCCGCCGCCCGAGCCCGTGCACGCCAGGCGCGGCGACGCCGAGTTCGAGGTGGCGCCCGCCGACCCCGAGGTGACGGGCTTCGTGTTCAAGATCCAGGCGAACATGGACCCCAACCACCGCGACCGGATCGCCTTCGTGAAGCTGTGCTCGGGCAAGTTCGTCCGCGGCATGAAGCTGAAGGTGCAGAACACCGGCCGCGCCATGAGCGTGCACAACCCCATCCTCTTCCTCGCCAGCGACCGCGAGTTGGCCGACGAGGCCTTCGCCGGGGACGTGATCGGCATCCCCAACCACGGCGTCCTGCGGGTGGGCGACAGCCTCAGCGAGACGGGCGCGGTGCGCTACGCGGGCCTGCCCAACTTCGCGCCGGAGATCTTGCGCCGGGTGCGGGTGAAGGACCCGCTCAAGGCCAAGCACCTCTCCCGCGCCCTGGAAGGCTTGGCGGAGGAGGGCGTGACCCAGCTGTTCCGGCCGGAGATCGGCGCGGATTTCATCGTCGGCGCCGTGGGCCAGTTGCAGTTCGAGGTGATGGCCGATCGCCTGGCCAACGAGTTCGGTTTGGAGGTGATCTTCGAGCCCGCCCCCTACTCCGACGCCCGCTGGCTGAAGGGCGACAAGGCCGACCTGGAGGACTTCGCCGGCAAGCACCGCGGCGCCATGGCCCGCGACATCGACGCCGACCCGGTGTTCCTGGCCAAGAGCGCCTGGGAGGTCGGCTACGTCGAGGAGCGCTTCCCGAAGCTCCGGTTCGGAAAGGCGAAGGAGCGGGGATAGGCGGGCGCGACAGGCGCGGCGGGAGGCGCTAGCCTGCGCCGGGGGTAACCGCATGATGCTGGCCGTTCTGATGCTGGCGCTGGTCTCGGC
>CAZZZR010000163.1:0-6072 GCA_964658605.1 uncultured Caulobacter sp.
CTATGGGCCCTCTCGCCGCTCGACGAGACCGCGCTCGGGGCCGAGTCCCGAGCGTCGCCCGCCGCCGAGTTCGTGGCGATGCTCGCGCTGCTGCGCCAGCCCCTGGTCGTCGCCTTTTTGGCCTGCGCCTTCCTCTACGTCCTGATCGAGCAAAGCCTCGGCACCTGGATGCCGACGTTCAACAACGAGGTGCTGCGCCTGTCCGCGCCGCTGAGCGTGCAGATCACCAGCGTCTACGCCATGGCGCTCTGCGCGGGGCGGCTGGGCGCGAGCGGCGTGCTGCGCCGGGTGTCGCGCTTCGGCGCGCTGATCGTCTGCACCGCCGCCATGGCGCCGCTCGTCGTGCTGGCGCTGTTCGCCACCGCGACGTTGGGGCGGGGCGCGGTGATCGGGAGCTGGAGCGCCGCGCCGCCCGCCGCCCTGATCCTGCCGCTGATCGGCCTCCTGCTCGCGCCCATCTACCCGACCGTCAACTCGGTGGTGCTGAGCGCGCTGCCGGTGGAGCGGCAGGCGGGGATGACCGGGCTGATCGTGGTGTTCTCCGCCCTGGGCGGCACCCTCGGCTCCTTCCTCACCGGGCGCCTGTTCGCGACCTTCGGCGGCCGGACGGCGGTGGCGGGGGTGCTCCTTCCGATCGCGCTGCTGCTGGTGGGACTGCTCGTCCTGCAACGGCTCGTCCACCGCGCCGACCCGGCCCGACCCTAGCTCGCGGAGGCCATCCTCATGCGCCGGCTGACCCTCGCCCTCGTCTCCGCCCTGGTCGCGGCGCCCGCGACCGCCGCGCCGCCAACGCCCTCCGGGACCAGCATGACTTGGTCGGCCCCCGCGAACGGGCCGGGCCGCTTTGTCTCCGCGCACGGCCGCAAGAGCTCGGTGATGGGCTACCCCGACGCCGGGCTGGAGGTTTGGGCGTGGCCGCTGCAGCTCCTCAGCGGCTACCGGGTCCGCTTCCGCGAGCCCGGCCGCATCGCGCCGCTGGAGGGCCGCGCGCTTCTCAGCCGGATCGAGACGCGGCCGACCGAGGTGGTGCGCGTCTACGTCGGCCCCGACTTCGTGGTCCGCGAGCGCATCTTCACGCCGCTCGACGCGCCGGGCGCCGTCCTCACTTACGAGGTGGAGGGCCTGCCGGACGTGCAGGTGGAGGCGCGCTTCCAGCCCTCGCTCGACCTCATGTGGCCGGGCGCCCTGGGCGGCCAGTCGGTGGGATGGAGCGAGGCGCGCAAGGGCTACGTCGAGCGGGAGCCGCTGCAAGGCTTCACCGCGACCATCCGCTCGCCGCAGGCCGTCGCCCACGACCCCACGACCAACTTCGCGGCCGCCCGCCCCGACGGCCTGGGGCTCGTGATGGCGCCCGCGCTTGAGGCCGACGGCGTGCGCCGCGCGCGCTTGGTCGTGGCGCAGGACCCGGACGGCGAGGCGGAGGGCGCGCCGCTCTCCGCCCGCCTGGACGCCGACGAGCCGAAGTTGCGGGAGGAGGCGCAGGCGCACTACGCCGCCGTGATCGCCGGCGCGACCGAGATCGTCACGCCTGATCCCGAGCTCAACCGGGCGCTGGCCGCCTCGGTGCTGGCGCAGGAGCAGGCCTGGGTTTGCGCGCCGCAGCTGGGTTGCGGTTCGGTGGGCGGCTACGGACCGTCCCGTCCCGGGCGGCGGCCGCAGTACGCGTGGTTCTTCGGCGGCGACGGCCTGACCGCGGTGGAGGGGCTGCTCGCGGCAGGCCGGTTCGAGCGGGCGCGGGACGAGCTGGAGTTCATCGCCCGCTACCAGAACAAGACCAACGGCATGGTCTGGCACGAGATGTCGCTCTCGGCACCCCTGATCGACTGGCAGACGCGCTATCCGTACATGTTCGTGCACGTGGACATCACGCTGCAGTACCTGTCGACGCTCGCCGCCTATCTGGACGACACCGGCGACCGGTTGTTCGTGAAGGCGCACTGGCGGGGGATCGTCGCTGGGTGGCGCTACGCCCGCTCCCTGGTCGATCCGGCCACCAGGCTGCCCGCCATCCCCAAGGGCAAGCAGGGCCAGAACGAGCAGGCCGTGCTGCGCGACGACATCCGCCTCTCCACCGCCTGGATCGACGCCGCCGACGGCTTCGCCAGGCTCGCGAAGGCCATGGGGGAAGCGAAGTCGGCGCAGGACGCCGAGCGCGCCGCCGCCGCCTCCCGCGACGCGGTGCGCACGGACGGGTGGGACGCGCAGCGCGGCTTCTGGCTCGGCGGCCACAGCGAGGACGGCGCGCCGGTGCACGAGCAGCGGCCCGACGCCGCACGCATCCTGCTGCAGGGCGTCTTCAGCCCGGAGCAGGTCGACGCCGCGCTCGACCGCATCGCCGGCCCGAACTTCCAGACCGACTGGGGGGTGCGCAGCCTCGCCTCCGACGACCCTGGCTACGACCCCAACCCCTACGGCCAGGGCAGCGTCTGGGCGCTGGGCACGAGCGGCGTGGCGCGCGCTTTCTGGGACGCGCACCGCCCGCAGACCGCCTGGGCCGCATGGAGCGGGCTCCTGCCCTGGACCACGCTGGACAGCCCCGGCCGCCTGCACGAGGTGCTGGCCGGCGACCTCTTCCACCCCGAGCTGGAATCGACGCCCGAGCAGACGTGGTCGTCCGCCGCCTTCCTGACGGGCGCCGTGGGAGGCCTCCTGGGCCTGCAGCCGCACGCGCCGGACGCCGCCCTGACCTTCGCCCCGCACCTGCCCGCCGACTGGAGCGGGGTGGGCGTGCGCCGCCTTCGGGTCGGCCGCGCCATCCTCGACCTTCGGATGACGCAGGACGCGGGCGCGACAACGCTGGAGGTGAGGGCGACGGGCGGCCCCGTCACCTTGGACTTCGCACCGGAGATTCCCCTCGGCGCGCGCCTGCTGGGGACCGAGGTGGACGGCGCTCCGGTGGAGGCGAAGGCGGAGGCGCACGCCCAGGACCAGCACGCGCGCCTGCGCACCACGCTCCGGACCGGCGTGACGCGGATCGTCATCCGCTACGCCGGAGGCGTCCGCGCGGCGCCCGTGATCTCGGCGCCCTTGCCGGGGGACGCCAGCGTGAATCTGAAGCTCGCCTCGTTGCGGTGGTCGGGCGGCGCGCTCCGCCTTCGCGCCTACGTCGCGGACGCCGCCCACGCGTCCATCGACCTCCTCACGCCCCTCAAGATCGCCGCGGTGGAGGGGGGCGACGCGACCCCGGTCGCTCCCGGCCGCATCCGACTGACGCTCCGCCCGCCTGCAGCGCGCGACCGACCGCCGGGCGGCTACATCCCTGTCGATGCGGTGGTGAGCTTCGCACCGGCGCCTTGACGCCGCGGGCGGTCGAAAAAATCTGCGAAGGCGTGTCGAATGCGGAGCGCCTCGCTCGTCGCTTCCATGACAGGCGGAAGGGCCGCCTCTGACAGGGAGATGGACGATGCGGGTGATGGTGTTCTGGAAGGCCGCCGAGACCAGCGCGGAGAAGATGGCGGAGCCGACGCCGGAGATGATCGAAGCGTTCAAGGCGATGGACGACTTCACGGAGGAACTGGTGAAGGCGGGCGTGTTCGTCGCCGCCGCCGGCCTCAAGAACGACGCCCAGGCCAAGCGCGTGGCGTTCGACGGGACCCGGACGTCGGTCGTCGACGGGCCCTTCACCGAGGCCCGCGAGCTGGTGGCCGGCTTCTCCATCTGGGAGGTCAAGGACATGGACGAGGCGATGGCCTGGGTCCTGCGCGTGCCCAACCAGCCGGGAACGCCGGGCGCGATCGAGCTCCGTCCCTTCTACGAGGCGGCCGACCTCGCCGAGTTCGTGACCCCCGAGGAGCTCGCCAACCCCCGCACCGGCGAGCGCGGACGGCTGGGCGTCGCCTAGCCGCCTCACCGCCGAAGAGCGCGGCGCCGCCGCAGACGGGCCTCGCCCGTGTCGATCGCGCCGCGCGTTCGTCGTCATCAGCCGGGCCTCGAGGGCCGGCCGCACAGGGAGATGGGATCATGCGGGTCATGGTGTTCGTGAAGGCGACCGAGGACAGCGAACGAGGGACGATCCCGTCCGCCGAGCTGCTCGAGGCGATGGGCAGGTTCAACGAGGCGCTGGTGAACGCCGGCGTCATGCTCAGCGGCGACGGGCTGAAGCCGTCCTCGACCGGCAAGCGGGTGGCGTTCGACGGCCCGGCCCGCTCGGTGATCGACGGCCCCTTCGCCGAGACGCGCGAACTCGTCGCCGGCTACTGGATCTGGGAGGTCAAGGACATGGACGAGGCGGTCGCCTGGGTGAAGCGCTGCCCCAACCCCATGCCGGGCCCGAGCGAGATCGAGATCCGCCCCTTCTACGGGCTGGAGGATTTCGCCGAGACCCTGACGCCGGAAGCCCGCGACGTCCACGAGCGCACCCGCGGGGCGCTGGAGGGCCGCTGAGACCCTCCGCCCGCCGCCGCTTGCCTTCCGCGCGCCGGAGGTGGACGAGGCGGCATGGCGGCCGCCGAGACAAGCCGGACGATCGAAGCGCTGTTCCGGATCGAGCGGGCCCGGCTCGTCGGCGGGCTCGCCCGCATGGTGCGCAGCGTCGACCGCGCCGAGGAGCTGGCGCAGGACGCGCTCGTCGCGGCGCTCTCCGAGTGGCCGACGACCGGCGTGCCGGCGAATCCGGGCGCCTGGCTGATGGCGGTGGCCAAGCGCCGCGCGATCGACGCCCTGCGGCGCGACCAGATGCGCGACCGCAAGCACGCGGAGGTGGCGCGCTCCCAGGACGAGACCTTCGACGGCGGGGCCGCCGCGATCGAGGCCGCCTTGGACGACGACCTGGGCGACGAGCTCCTGGGCCTGATCTTCACGGCCTGCCACCCCGTCCTGTCGCCGGACGCGCGGGCGGCGCTGACCCTGAAGGTCGTGGGAGGACTCTCGACCGACGAGATCGCCCGCGCCTTCCTGACCAGCGAGGTCGCGATCGCGCAGCGGATCGTCCGCGCGAAGAAGGCGATCGCCAAGGCCGGGCTGAGCTTCGAGACGCCCCGCGGGGCGGAGCGCGCGGCGCGGCTCCCCTCGGTGCTCGGCGTCGTCTACCTTGTCTTCAACGAGGGCTACGCGGCGACGGCCGGCGACGATTTGGTGCGGCCCGCACTGGCCGCGGAGGCGCAGCGGCTGGCCCGCATCCTGGCGGGGCTCATGCCCGAGGAGCCGGAGGCGCTGGGCCTTCTCGCCCTGGTGGAGCTGCAGGCGTCGCGCCTGGCTGCGCGCCTCGGGCCGG
This sequence comes from uncultured Caulobacter sp., assembly GCA_964658605.1. GTDB lineage: Bacteria > Pseudomonadota > Alphaproteobacteria > Caulobacterales > Caulobacteraceae > JASLDZ01. The sequence goes on from CAZZZR010000163.1 coordinate 5,213, forward strand.
ACGGGGCGCTCGTGCCGCTGCCCGAGCAGAACCGCGCGCGCTGGGACACGCTCCTGATCGACCGCGGCCTGGACGCCCTGGACCGCGCCGAGGCGCTGGCGCAGGCGTCCCCGGACGGCGCCGGCCCCTATGCGCTGCAGGCGGCGCTGGCGGCCTGCCACGCCCGGGCGCGCACCGCGACCGAAACGGACTGGTCCCGGATCGCGGGCCTCTACGACCGGCTGCGGCTGGCGGCCCCGTCTCCCGTGGTCGACCTCAACCGCGCCATCGCCCACAGCATGGCGTTCGGCCCGCAGGCGGGGCTGCGGCTGCTGGAGGCGCTGGCGGACGAGCCGACCCTGCGCGGCTATGCGCCCCTGCCGGCCGCAAGGGGCGACTGCCTGTTCCGCGCCGGCCGCCTCGCCGAGGCGCGGTCGGCGTTCGAGCTCGCCGCCGGCTTCACCCGCAACGCGCGCGAGCGAGCCTTCCTGCTCGCCCGCGCGGCCGCCTGCGGCTGAGCGCGGCGGCGAGGCCGCGTCGCAGGAAACCGCCGGCCGAACAGAGGGCCCTCCTCGTCCGCGATCTCGCGGCTCCGCGCCACGCGCATCCCCGAACAAGGCGCGGTCGCAGGCGCGCGGGCGGCACCCTGAGCGAGCGATCCTGCACCCCGGTTGCGAAGGAGGCGCCGGCTTGGCTGCGGGCCTCCTCCCGATCCGCGGCGGAAGCCCCGTGAACGCCGGCGCGCCCCCGTCGTCCGCCATCCCAAACGTCGCCCCGTCGAACGCCCCAAATCGCGCCGTATCCGAGCACTGATCTGATCGAAGTCTTGGCGCGCCCGGAACGATTCGAACGTCCGACCCTCAGATTCGTAGTCTGATGCT
>CAZZZR010000164.1:0-6059 GCA_964658605.1 uncultured Caulobacter sp.
CTCGCGCGGCCCCTCCGGCCCTCCGGGCCACCTCCCCATGCGCGGCATGGGGAGGATAGGTGCTCCGCGCCCCCGCTAGTCCGGCGACACCAGGGCGAAGGCGGCGCCCTGGGGGTCGGCGCCGAGGACGATCTTCTCGCCGGTGGGCACCACGTGGGGACCCATGTGCACCGCGCCGCCGACCGTCTTGACCCGCTCCACCGCCGCGTCGATGTCGGGCACGGTAAAGTAGAGGTTCCAGCGGGGCGGCTGGTCCTTCATCGCGGCCAGCGCGCCCAGCCGCACATCGCCGAGGTCGAGGAAGTGGTAGCCGCCCATCGGGCCCATATCCATGGTCTCGCGGTTCTCGAAGCCCAGCAGCGGTCCGTAGAAGGCGAGCGCTTGGTCCACGTCGTGCGTCCACAGCTCGTTCCAGCCGCAGCGCCCCATCGCGCCCCGCTCGAACACGGTGGAGGTTCCGTCGGTCGTCCCGCGCATGACGTAGAAGCTCGCGCCCTGGGGGTCGGCCAGCAGCGCGAAGCGGCCTACGCCCGGGATGTCGCTGGGCGGCACGAAGACGTGGGCGCCCAGGGTCTTCGCCTCCGCCACCGTGGCGTCGACGTCGTCCACCCCGAAGTAGGGCAGCCAGGTGGGCTTGGCCCCCTGCGCCTGCATCGCCTCGTCCAGCTTCAGCACGCCGCCGACGAACCCGCCGGGCGCGCCGATCATGCGGTAGTCCACGTCGTCGGTCGGCGACCGCACCGCGACCTCCCAGCCGACCACGGCGTCGTAGAAGCGCTTGGCGCCGTCCGGATCGGGCGTCATCAGCTCGTACCAGATCGGCGTGCCCTGCGGATTGGCCATGGCGTCCCCCTCCCCTGCCCAAGCTTCACACTAACACGAGGATGCGACAGTGACGCCCATCACGCTCGACCCGATCGGCCACGTGGTCGGCGGCCGCACGCAGAACGAGGACGACGCCTGGGGGGCGGTGGAGGCGGCGATCGAACTCGCCCCGCACCTGCCGGAGAAGGCGCTGCAGGGGCTGGACGCCTTCTCCCACGCGCTGGTGGTGTTCCACTTCGACCGCATCGCGCCGCAGGACGTGAAGACCGGCGCGCGCCGACCGCGCGGCAACCCGGCGTGGCCGCAGGTCGGCATCTTCGCCCAGCGCGGCAGCCCCCGCCCCAACCGGCTGGGCGTCACCACGGTGGAGGTCCTGGGCGTGGAGGGCCGGCGCCTCCTCGTGCGCGGGCTGGACGCGGTCGACGGCACGCCCGTGCTCGACATCAAGCGGGTGATGGCGGGCTTCGAGCCGCGGGGCGCGATCCGGGAGCCCGACTGGGCCAAGGAGATCATGGCGGCCTACTGGTGAGCCGCTATAGGAGCGCCATGGACCTCGCCCCCGACCTCAAAGACTCGATCCGCACCATCCCGGACCATCCCAAGCCCGGGATCATGTTCCGCGACATCACCACGCTCTTAGGGGACGCCCGCGCCTTCCGCCGCACGGTGGACGAGCTGGTGCATCCCTTCGCGGGGCTGAAGATCGACAAGGTGGCCGGGATCGAGGCGCGGGGCTTCATCCTGGGCGGCGCGGTGGCGCACCAGCTCTCGGCCGGCTTCGTGCCCCTGCGCAAGAAGGGCAAGCTGCCCTACCGCACGCACATGGCCAGCTACGCGCTCGAGTACGGCGTCGACGAACTGCACATGCACGAGGACGCGGTGAAGCCGGGCGAGCGCGTGCTCCTGGTCGACGACCTGATCGCCACGGGCGGCACGGCGCAGGCGGGCATCGCGCTCCTGCGGCAGGGCGGCGCGGTGGTGGAGGCCGCCTGCTTCATCGTCGACCTGCCGGACCTGGGCGGCGCCGAGAAGATCCGCGCGATGGACGTGCCCGTGCGCACGCTGATCGGCTACCCGGGGCACTGACGCGGGCGGCTTCCGCCCGCCCTCCCCGCTCCCCATGTCAGGGACGATGAGCGACGTGCCGGTCCACACCCGCGCCTGGCGGGACTTCAAGCGGATGCAGGGGGCGGCCTGCGTGTTTGCGGCGCTGGTGTATGCGGCCGCGGCGATCCACGCCTGGCGGGTGATCCCGGTGGACGTGGACCTGAAGCGCGCCTGCCTGGTGATGTTCCCGGCGCTCTACGCCATGGCGGTGCTGGTCGGGACGCTGCAGATCGCGCCCTTGCGACGGCGGCTGAAGCGCTACGTCTGGCTGAGCTTCGCGGCGGGGTTCGGGCAGACGGCGGTGTCGGTGCTGACGGGCTTCGGCGTGCTCGCGGGGGCGGCGGGGCTGGTCTACCTCGCGATCCACAGCGCGGCGAACGGCGGACGCTACCCCGCCGGCGCCTTCTCGGCGTTCGGCGCGGGGCTGGGCGTGTTGTTCGCACAGGGGCTGCTGGTGTTCGCGCTGGAGCGCGAGCCCAAGGTGCGGGCGATCATCGAGCGCTGAGGCGCCCTCCCCGCGCCGGAGACGGCTCAGGCCGCGAGTTCGCGGCGGGCGAGGGCGCACATCGACCACAGCTCCGACAGCGCGGCGGCCAGCCTCTCGATGTCGGCGTCGGAGTGGACGGGCGAGGGCGTGATGCGCAGCCGCTCGGTGCCCCGCGGCACGGTGGGGTAGTTGATCGGCTGGATGTAGATGCCGTGGTGGTCCAGCAGCCAGTCGCTGATCATCTTGCACTTGACCGGGTCGCCGACCATCACCGGGATGATGTGGCTGTCGTTGGCCATGCAGGGGATGCCGATCGCCTCCAGCGCCTTGCGGGTCGTGGCGACGCGGTTCTGGTGGCGGATGCGCTCCTGCCCGCTCTCCTTCAGGTGGCGGATGGCGGCGGTGGCGCCGGCGGCGAGGGCGGGCGAGAGCGCGGTCGAGAAGATGAAGCCGGACGCGAAGCTGCGCACGAAGTCGCACATGGCCGCGGTGCCGGCGATGTAGCCGCCCATGACGCCGAACGCCTTGGCCAGGGTGCCCTCGATCACCGTGATCCGGTGCATCAGCCCCTCGCGCTCGGCCACGCCGCCCCCGCGGGGACCGTAGAGGCCGACGCCATGCACCTCGTCGAGATAGGTCATGGCGCCGAACTCGTCGGCCAGGTCGCAGATCTGCGCGATGGGCGCGATGTCGCCGTCCATCGAATAGACGCTCTCGAACGCGATCAGCTTGGGGACGGCGGGGTCGGCGGCGGCCAGCTTGGCCCGCAGGTCGGCCATGTCGTTGTGGGCGAAGATCACCCGGTCGGCCTGGCTGTGGCGAATGCCCTCGATCATGGAGGCGTGATTGTCGGCGTCGGAGAAGACGACGCAGCCCGGCAGACGCGCGGCCAGGGTCGACAGCGCCGCCATGTTCGACACGTAGCCGGAGGTGAAGGTCAGGGCCGCCTCCTTGCCGTGCAGGTCGGCGAGTTCGGCCTCCAGGAGGATGTGGTGATGGTTGGTGCCGGAGATGTTGCGCGTGCCGCCGGCGCCCGCGCCGCAGGCGTCGAGCGCGGCGTGCATGGCCGCCAGCACCTTGGGGTTCTGCCCCATGGCCAGGTAGTCGTTCGAGCACCAGACGGTGACGTCCTGCACCGCGCCGTTGTGGTGACGGCTGGCGTTGGGGAAGCTGCCGGCCTTGCGCTCCAAGTCGGCGAAGACGCGGTAGCGGCCCTCGCCGCGGAGGCCGTCGAGTTCGGATCGGAAGAAGTGCTCGTAGTCCATGGTCGTCTCCGGCGTCGGGTCCCGCGTCTTCAGCGCGGCGTGTTCAAGGGTCCCGGCGCAGAGGCCGGGAGGGGATGGGGGGCGGCGGCGCGCTCCGACGCGGGCAGCGCCCAGCGCCAGAGGGCCGCGTCGGGAAGCGGCAGGGCCATGAAGGCGTGCTCCAGCAGCGCCAGGGCGGCGAGCGCCGCCACCAGCGCGAACCCGGTCGCCGCGAAGGCGCCGCCCGCGGGGTCGAACGCCCGCCACGCCGCCAGCCCCGCCGCCGCCGCCAGCCCCGCGATCGACACGGGGAACAGCGCGCTCACCGGCCCCTTCTTCAGGTAGCTGGTCAGGTGGCGCAGGTGGGCGGGGAACAGCTCGACGCTGAAGTTGGGCGCGCCCAGGAACAGGTTCAGCTTGGCCGAGAGCCGCGCGGCGAACAGCACCAGGAAGGTCCAGCCGCCGATCGGGTTGGCCTGCCCGAGCGTCAGCCCGGCGATGCCGGCGGCGGTGAGCGCCAGGGCGACCTCGTGGTGGATCAGGGTCGCGGCGGCCAGGCGGAACCGCCGCCAGCCCCTCGCGTCCGGCGGGCAGGCGCGGGAGGACGGGCCGGTCACGAGACCCGTGAGGAAGCTCAGCTCGTGCCAGCCCCATACGGCCAGCGCCGCGCTGAAGGCGGCGAAGGCGCCCAAGGGCGTGGCGACGCTGCGAGTCATCGCCAGCGCCGCGACGGCGCCCAGCGCCACCACCGAGGCCACGGCCAGGCTCCAGCGGTAGGTCGCGCGCGGTCGCCGGTCGAGCCACAGGATCGCGCCCGTGCTGAACCACCAGAGGCCCAGGGCGTAGATCACCGCTATGGCGATGGCGGCCAGGGTCATCTCACCAGGCCGGCTGGATGCGGACGGCGGCGGGGAGCGTGTTCGGCTTCACCGGCAGCAGGAACAGCCGCACCAGGGTCGCGGCCGCCGAAAGCGCGAGCCCGGCGCGCTTGACGCCCGCCAGCGCCCCGCCCTTGGCCTTGGCCGCGCCCATCCCGTCGGTGATCGCCGCCAGCCGCGCGAAGCCCCTGCGGAAAGCGGGCGCGTCCGTGTCGAGCACCACGGGGAACACCTGCTTGGAGATCTCCGAGCAGCAGTCGAACACGGCGTAGTCGTATTCGGTGGGGTCGACGCCCAGCGCCTTGTGGAAGGCGGGCCGCGCGTGGTCGCGCACGTGCATGGTGGCGTAGACCGACAGCAGGAAGAAGCGGATCCACAGCTTGTTCGCGCCCGTCAGCAGCTTGGGGTCGCTGCGCATCAGCAGCGCGAACGCCTCGCCGTGGCGGAACTCGTCGTTGCACCACTCCTCGAACCATTTGAAGATCGGGTGGAACCGCTGCTCCGGATGCTTCTGCAGGTGGCGGAAGATGGTGATGTAGCGGGCGTAGCCGATCTTCTCCGAGAGGTAGACGGCGTAGAAGATGAACTTCGGCTTGAAGAAGGTGTACTTCTTGGTCTTGGTCAGGAAGCCGAGGTCGACGCCTATGTTGTAATCTTTCAAGCATTCGTTGATGAAGCCGGCATGGCGGGCCTCGTCACGGCTCATGTACTTGAACAGGGCCTTGATGTCGGGGTTCTTCACGCGCTTGACGATCTCGGCGTAGAGCACGCAGCCCGAGAACTCGGCGGTCAGCGAACTGACCAGGAAGTCGACAAACTCCCGCCGCAGGTCCGGATCCAGGGACTCCAACGTCTCCTCGAAGGCCTCGGCGCGCTTGAAGTGGTCCTTGTTCGGATCGGCGGCCATCTCGGCCAGGAGGCCGTCCCATTCGGCGCGCACGGCGGACACGTCCATCCGGTCCATGGCGTCGAAGTCGGTGGTGTAGAAGCGCGGGCTGAGGACGGTGTCCTCCCGGGCCATGCGGGTGGTGGCGCTGGCGGCGCGCCTGGCCTTGGCCGCCGCCGTCAGGGGCGCGGCGAAGCCCGCGGAATCCGACTCCAGCAGTGCATCGTAGGTCGCGTCGGTCATGGCGCCCTCCCGGGCGTGAAGCTGACTTCGTAGAGTTCGCTCATCTCGAGCCGGGCCGTCAGCTTGGTCCACTGCCGCTCCAGCCAGCCGGCGCGCTCGACGGTGGCGTCGCGGCGGAGCGTGAGCTTGTCGCCGAACCGCACCCGGATCGGGTCGCCGTGGACCCGCACCCGGTCGCCCGGCCGCAGTTCGGGCTCGCCGTCGAGCGAGACGTGGGCGTGGAGGCTCTTCTCGGTGTGCTCGATCTCGATGGTGCAGGGCAGGACCCGCGACCGGCGCACGAGGAAGGGGACGGCGATCATGTGCGCGTCTCCAGCGCCAGCAGCGGCGTCGGGGCGCCCCTCGAACCCGGCAGGAAGGCGGCGAAGGCGGCGCGGTTGCCCTCGCCG
>CAZZZR010000165.1:0-6055 GCA_964658605.1 uncultured Caulobacter sp.
GACGCTGCTACGCCGCGCGCGCGGCCGCCGCAGCCTGCTGCAGGCGCACCGCGAGCATCTCTACCAGCGCTGGCTCGCGGCGGCGCCCGGCCGGACCCACGCCGCGCTGGCGCTCCGCACCACCGCCGCCATGGCCGCGAGCGCCGCCCTGGCGCTGGCGCTGAACGCCGGCCCGCCGGCTTGGCGCGCCGCGGGTTTCGCCCTGGGAGTGGGAGCCGCGATCCTGGCGTGGCGCGAAGCGGGGCGGCGGCTCGGGTGAGGCCTGCGGCCACGCGCACGCTCGCTCCTCTTCGCTCCTTCTATCTTCCTAAGCCCCAGCCCTGTGTTCGACGCGCCGCAGGCTCGTCGAACACAGGGCTGGGGCTAGCAAGAGGAAGAAGGAAGGGGCGGAGGGGGGTGTAGGGGCACGGTCCGAGATCGCCTCACTGGCTCGCCCACAGGATGCGCGCCACCCATGCGATCTCGCGCCGCTCGAGCACGCGCCCGGGGTACTCGGGGTTGAGCGACTTCAGCTCCAGGCGCCGCGCGGTGACGCGGGCGACCTCCTTGGCCATCACCTCGCCCGCCAGCGTCTTGACCACCACCCGGTCGCCCCGTCGCGGGTCCTCGGAGAGCGGACGCACCACGATGCGGTCGCCCTCGCGGTAGAGGGGGGCCATGGAGTCGCCCGAGATCTCCAGCGCATAGGCGCCCTCCAGTCCGTCGGGCGCCTCCACCTCGTCCCAGCCCTCGCCGACCGGGAAGCCCGCGTCGTCGAAGAAGCCCTCGCTGCCCGCCTGCGCCAGGCCCAGCAGCGGCACGCCGCGACGGGCGGCCGGCGCGGCGGCCGGCCCGCCGGCGAGCGCGGCGAACTCCGCGAAGCCCACGCCCGTCGCGCCCAGAACCTTGGCCACGCTCTCCGTCGAGGGCCAACGCGCCCGGGGCGGATCGTCGGTGGAGATCCGCTTGGAGCGGTTGAAGCTCGTCGGGTCGAGCCCCGCCAGCCGCGCCAGCGCCGAAGGGCTCATGTCGAAGCGGTCGGCGAGCGCGTCCAGCGCCGACCAGATCTCCGCATGCGTCAGCATCGCACCCTCCGAATCGCTCCACGCGACCCTCGCGGGGCAGGAATAAAATGCCGCGCCTAGGAAAGAAACCTTATTCTCGTCGTCGCGAAGCCCACACCCTCGCCGCGAGCGTCGCCATCACGCCTTAACCCGTGGCCTCTAGGGCCGTGAGGTAGATCCACGGCCGCATGCCGTGGGTGAACAGGCGGATCACGTGCACCGCGAGGCCGACGCCCTGGAACGCCACGGCGACGAACGGCCATCGCTTGGCGGATCGCCAGGTCAGGGCCACGAAGCCGGAGAAGATGAGAAGGTCGACGCCCAGCAGCGACCAGACGGGGTCGAACACGTGCGACGCCGCCTGCGCCCACATGCCGATCAGCGACCCGACGCCCAGGACCGCCGCTCCCGCCCGTTCCGTCCGTCCGCCGACCAGACAGGCGGCGAGCACGACGGCCGCGAGCGTCGCGAATCCGACCTGCCCGTAGATCGTGCGCAGCATCGCCGCCCCTCTTCCGCGCGAGGCCACCGTGGCGCGATTCGCGCTGCGGCCGTCTTGCGCCTTGCCCCCTCCTCCCGGCGTTGCGATCTAGGGCGGATGAACGCGATCTCCCCCTCCCCCTCGATCCTCGACAGCGCCGAATGCCCGCCGGAACGCGCCCTCGCGCTGCTGCAGGGCGCGCTGCACGGCGCCGACGACGGCGAGCTGTTCCTGGAGCGGGCCGAAAGCGAGATGCTGGTGTTCGACGACGGGCGGCTGAAGTCGGCCAGCTACGATTCGGGCGAGGGCTTCGGCCTGCGCGTGGTGGCGGGCGACACCGCCGGCTACGCCCATTCCAGCGAGATCACCGAGGCTGCGATCGGCCGCGCCGCCGACAGCGCAGCGCTGGCCAGGCGCGGCCACAGCGGCGTGTCGGCCGAGGGGCCGCGGCAGACCAACAGCAAGCTCTACGACGACCTCGACGTCGTCTCGTCGCCCGCGTTCGGCGACAAGGTCACGCTGCTGCAGGAGATCGACGCCTTCGCCCGCGCCCGCGACCCGCGCGTGGTGCAGGTCTCGGCCTCCATTGCGGGCGAGCGGCGGCAGGTGGAGATCCTGCGCGCGGACGGGCGATTGCTGCGCGACGTGCGCCCGCTCGTGCGGCTCAACGTGTCGGTGACGGTGGAGAAGGACGGGCGGCGCGAGAACGGCAATTCGGGCGCCGGCGGCCGCGCGGGCTTCGAGGCCTGGATCCACGCCGACGCCTGGAAGGCGCAGGCGGACGAGGCGCTGCGCATGGCGCTGGTGAACTTAGACGCCGTCGCCTGCCCCGCGGGCGAGATGGATGTGGTGCTCGGCCCCGGCTGGAACGGCGTGCTGCTGCACGAGGCGGTGGGACACGGGCTGGAGGGCGATTTCAACCGCAAGGGGCTCAGCGCCTTCTCGGGAAGGATCGGCGACCGGGTGGCGGCGCCCGGCGTGACGGTGATCGACGACGGCACGCTGTCGCAGCGCCGTGGTTCGCTGACCATCGACGACGAGGGCACGCCGACCGAGCGCACCGTGCTGATCGAGGACGGCATCCTCGTCGGCTACATGCACGACCGGCTTTCCGCCCGCGCCTTCGGCGTCGCGCCGACCGGCAACGCCCGCCGCCAGAGCTACGCCCACATCCCCATGCCGCGGATGACCAACACCGCCATGCTGGGCGGAGACCACAAGCAGGCCGAGATGATCGCCTCGACCCAGCGCGGCCTCTACTGCGCCAACTTCGGGGGCGGCCAGGTGGACATCACCAACGGCAAGTTCGTGTTCCAGTGCACCGAGGCCTATCGGATCGAGGATGGCAAGCTGACCTCGCCGGTGAAGGGCGCGACCCTGATCGGAGACGGGCCGACGGCGCTCACCAAGGTGACGATGATCGGCGACGATTTCGCCTTCGATCCTGGCATCGGCGTCTGCGGCAAGCAGGGGCAGGGCGTGCCGGTGGGCGTGGGCCAGCCGTCGATGAAGATCACCGGGCTGACGGTGGGCGGCACGGGAGTCTGAGCGCCGTCCAGATGGACGGCATGTAATGTTTCCTGCTTATTACGTGGATTTAACTCACATATCCTTCTTGTAACTCGGCGCGGCGCGTCCGAGCGTCCAGCCTGCTCCCGGTTCGGTGAGGGAGCGGCGTATGGCTTGGCGATGGGGCGTGTCGGCGGCGGCCTTGGCGTGTTCGGCCCTGCTCGCGCCCAGCGCCCGGGCCGACGACGATCCCCAGGCCGCGCAGACGACCGCGCCCGCCGCGTCGCCGCCCTCGCAGACGCTGGCCACCCCCGGCGCAACGCTCGCGCCGCAGAGCGCCACGCCGTCGGAGGCCGCGGGCGCCAACCCGGCCAAGCCGACGGCCCAGCCTTCCGCTCCGATCACCCTGCGGGGGACGCGCCCCGCCGACGAGGGCGTGATCGCCTTTCCCGCCAGCTACTTCGCCGACCAGCGGCCCAACACCGCGCTCGACATGGTGCAGCGCCTGCCCGGCTTCACCTTCGACACCGGCGACACCGTGCGCGGCTTTGCGGGCGCGGCGGGAAACGTGCTGATCGACGGCCACCGGCCCGCCAGCAAGACCGACGCCCTGGACTCCATCCTGGACCGCATCCCCGCCAAGGACGTGGAGCGCATCGAGCTGATCCGGGGTGGGGCGCAGGGCGTTGACATGCAGGGCCGCACGGTGCTGGCGAACGTGGTGCGCAAGTCGGGCGATTCGCGGCGGCTCACCCTCAGCGGCCAGGAAAACCTGTTCTTCCAGGACGGCCATAGCATCCCGGGCGGCAGCATCGAATACAGCCAGCGCACGGGGCCGCGCACCTACGAGGCGACCCTGTCCCGCTACAGCTCCTTCGACGATTCGGTGGGCGACGGCCGCTATGTGCTGCGGAACGCCGATGGGACGGGGGTGGACGAGCCCGCGCGGACCAGCGGAGCGGGCGGCGGCGTGGGCCTCACCACCACCTACAAGGGCCCGCTCGCCGGCGGCGACTTCCGAGCGAACGTGAAGCTGGAGGAGACCTACTTCAAGTCCGGCCAGACCTACGGCTACGCCCCCGTCTACGACTCGCTGGTGAACGACCGCCAGCGCTCGCGCGACGGCGAGGTGGGGCTCAACTACGATCGCAAGTTCGGCAAGCTGGAGCTGGAGACCACGCTGCTCCAGCGGCTGGAGCGGGACACCTCCTCCGAGGCGGCGCTGACGCCCGGCGTGGAGGACGACTACTCGCAGGTGCAGAAGACGGGCGAAAGCATCGCGCGGGCGACCCTGCGCTACCCGCTCTACAAGACCCTGACGCTGGAGGGCGGGGGCGAGTTCGCCTACAACTTCCTCGACGGCAAGACCGCCGACTCCGAGAACGGGGCTCCGATCCCTCTGCCCTCCGCCGATGTGCGCGTCGAGGAGAAGCGCGGCGAGGTGTTCGGCCAGGGCACCTGGAAGATCACCAAGAGCCTGACGCTGGAAGCGGGCGTCCGCTTCGAGTTCTCCACCATCTCCGAGACGGGCGACGCAACCATGGAGCGCTCGTTCTTCTACCCCAAGCCCCGCGCGCTCCTGAGCTGGACGCCGGACAAGGACAGCCAGGTGCGGGTGCGGATCGAGAAGAAGGTCGGCCAGCTCAACTTCTCGGACTTCGTCTCCTCCGCCGACCTGAAGGACTCCACCGTCAGCGCCGGCAACCCCGACCTGCGGCCCGACCAGCGCTGGGAGTATGAGGTCAGCTACGAGCGCCGCTTCTGGAGCAAGGGCGCGGTGGTCGCCACCCTCACCCACGCCGAGATCACCGACGCCACCGACCTCGTGCCGATCATCGGCCCGGGCTACGCCTTCGACGCACCGGGCAACATCGGCTCGGGCACGCAGGACGTGCTGCAGGTGGACGCGACGCTCCCGCTGGACAAGTTCGGCGTCAAGAACGGGCTGATCAAGTCCACCAACCTCTGGCGCAACAGCCAGGTCACGGACCCGCTCACCGGCGAGACGCGCCGCATCTCGGGCGAGCGGCCCTGGAGCCAGAACACCGAGTTCAGCCAGGACCTGCCCAAGTGGAAGACCACCTGGGGGATCGTCTACGACCGCGTGTGGCGCGAGACCTACTACCGGCTGACGGAAGTCCAGCGCTACATCGTGACCCCGCCGTTCATCCAGGTCTACGCCGAGTACAAACCCCGTCCCGACTGGTCCTTCCGCGTGGAGGCGACCAACCTGATCCCCTTCAAGTTCGAGCGCGACCGCACCCTCTACACGGGTCCCCGCGACACGAGCCCCGTCTCGGCGCAGGAACACCAGGAGATCCAGTCGTCCCAACGCGTGTTCGTGCGGGTGAGGAAGACCTTCGGATAGCTCAGGGCGGCGGCTGGTCGGTCTCGCAGACGTAGCACTTGCGGCCGGCCAGCGTCAGCACGCGGACCGGGCCGCCGCAGCGGGGGCACGTGGCCTTCTTGTAGATGTTGAAGCGCTGGCTGCGCCGGGTCTTCGGCGCGGGATCGACGGTGGTGATGAAGCCCTGGTCCACGGCGCGGGCCATGAAGCGCGCCGCTTCCGCCCACAGCCTGTCGAACTGCGCGCGCTCCAGAGCCTTGCCCGGCAGGCACGGGTGGACGCCCTCCCGCCACAGCAGCTCGCAGCGATAGATGTTGCCGAGGCCCGAGATCACCGCCTGGTCCATCAGGAGCACGCCGACGGGGGTGGCGCGGCGGTGGACGGCGGCCCAGGCGGCCTCGACGTCGGCGTCCTTGCGCAGCGGGTCGGGACCCAGGCGGGCGAGCAGGGCTGCGCGGCCGCCCTTGTCCAGCATTTCGCAGGCGGCCGGACCGTTGATGTCCACGGTGTAGTCCGGCGCCTGCAGGCGTACGCGCACAAGCCCGCGCGGCTCCGGCGCGCCGCCCCGCGTCGTGCGGATACGTCCGAAGAGGCCGAGATGGATGTGCAGGCTCAAGCCCGCGCCGAAGCCGTAGAGCAGGTGCTTGCCGTAGGCCTCGACGGCGGTGCAGCGCC
>CAZZZR010000166.1:0-6055 GCA_964658605.1 uncultured Caulobacter sp.
ACGTCATGCCGCAGATCGCCTCGCAGTACCTGCACCGCGAGAAGATCGAGCTGGCCGCCTTCATCGCCGACGACTGCCAGGCGAAGTTCGGCATGCCCGGCCGTGTGCACTTCAACGTCGGCGGCGCGCAGGCGATCGAGGATTCGCTGAAACTGGTGCGCAACTACTGCGACGGGCTGACCACGATGTTCGCCTTCGAGGGCGGGTATCACGGCCGCACGTTGGGCGCCTCGGCCATCACGTCCAGCTTCCGCTACCGCGGCCGGTTCGGCCACTTCGCCGACAAGGCGCTGTTCGTCGAATTCCCCTACACCTTCCGCAACGGCCGCGGGATGGACAAGGAGGAGTACGCCGACCAGTGCGTGAAGAAGTTCGCCCGCCTGTTCGAGACCGAATACAACGGGGTCTGGGATCCCAAGACCCGCAAGGCCGAGTATGCCGCCCTCTACGCCGAGCCGCTGCAGGGCACCGGCGGCTACGTCATCCCGCCGCCGAACTTCTTCAAGGGCATGAAGGAGGTGCTGGACCAGCACGGGATCCTGTTCGTCGTGGACGAGATCCACATGGGCATGTTCCGCACCGGCAAGCTGTGGGCGATCGAGCACTTCGACGTGAAGCCCGACGTGCTGGTGTTCGGCAAGGCCGTGACCAACGGCCTGAACCCGCTGGCGGGCCTGTGGGCGCGTGAGGAGATGATCAACCCGCAGGTCTTCCCCGCGGGTTCGACCCACTCCTCGTTCAACTCCAATCCCATGGGTACAGGGGTCGCACTCGAGATCATGAAGATGGTCCACGAGTTCGACTACGGCGCGATGGTCAAGGCCAAGGGGGAGCGGTTCCTGAACGGCCTGAAGGGCCTGATGGACAAGCACGACGAGATCGGCGAGGTCGACGGGCTTGGCTTGGCTCTCCGCCTCGAGGTCTGCCGCCCCGAGGACCGCTGGACGCCGGACAAGGCCTTCCTCGACAAGATGCTGGCGATCGCGCTCGCGGGCGACCTCGAGCATGACGGCCGCCGCATGGGCCTCGTGCTCAACGTGGGCGGCTACTACAAGAACGTCATCACCTTCGCCCCGTCGCTCGAGATCAGCGACGAGGAGATCGACCTGGCGATCAAGCTCCTCGACCAGCTGTTCACGCGAGCCGCCGCCCTGTGACGGTCGAACCCCTGCTCGCAGGGGACGGGGCCGCCGCGGCGGTCCCGGCGGAGCGGCGGACGCCCGCGCTGATGCTGCACGGCCTGACCGGAGCGCCGGCCGACCTGCAGGTGATCACGCGTCGGCTGCGCACGGGCGGGCGTCGGGTGGAGGCGCCCATGCTCCCGGGCCACGGCGTGGGCGAGGACGAGCTCCTGAAGACCGGCTGGCGGGACTGGCTGGCGGGCGCCGAGGCGGCGCTGATCGCCCTCACCGACGAGGAGGGGGTACCGGCGGTCGTGGGCGGCCTCTCCATGGGCGCGGTGCTGGCCCTGGCGCTGGCCATCCGCCAGCCCGAGCGGGTGGAGGGGCTGACCCTCTTCGCGCCGACGTTGCGCTACGACGGCTGGGTGATCCCCAAGGGCGCCTGGTTCATCCCGATCGGCGTGCGCCTGCCCGTGCTCAACCGCTGGAAGTTCCACGAGCGGCCGCCCTATGGCCTGAAGGACGAGCGGCTGCGCAACAAGATGGCCGAGCTCCTGCTGTCAGGCGCGGTGGTGGAGGCTGGCCTGCCCTACATGCCCGGCCGCAGTCTGGCGCAGAACCTCGACCTGATCCGCTGGACCGAGCGCCGCCTGAGCCAGGTCAAGGCGCCGATGCTGCTGGTCCACGCGGTGGAGGACGACATCACGCATATCCGCAACTCCGAGCGGCTGGCGAGCGCCGTCTCCGGCCCGGTGGAGAAGCTCTACCTGCGCGACAGCTACCACCTCGTCACGCTCGACCGCGAGCGCAACGCCGTCGCCCAGGCCACCGCCGACTTCATGGACGCCTGCGACGGCCGCGCTCGGCCCGCCGCCTGACCGGCCGGGACGCATTGCAATGGTGGCGCGCTGAAACTCACTGATCGGCTGGTCGTCACGGCGGCCGCACGCGAAGGCGAACGACTCGAGGCCAAGCGCTCCGCTTCGCCCGCGGCGAGCGCGTCTTACACTCCGTCTTCAGCTCGGCCCATTCGGCTTGGAAGGGGTGCTCGTTCACAGCCCGATCGCCAAGCCGCTCTCCGCGAGCGGCAATCACCGGTTGGACGGCCCGGAGAGGATGACGGTGCATGAGCGCGACGCGGTCGTGATCGTTTCGACGGAGGCCTACGACTGCGAGCGCCAGCGCCACACGGGGCGCCGGAGCGCTGCAGCGGCGTAAGCCCAAGCCGGGCGGCGAAGTCGCGCCCCCGTCCGCCGGCTCAGCGGAGCTCCGATCGGTCGCGCCAGTGGCAATGGAAGCCGGCGGGGATGCGTGCGGGCGCGACGACCTCCGCAACCGGGCCGTCCGCCACACCGGCGGCGTCGAACACGGCAAGCGTGCTGGTGTGGTCGGCGGGATCAAACGACAGGGCCAGGAGGTAGCCCTCGCCCTCCGCACAACCCTCCCGCGGCACGAACACCGGCTCGCCGAAGCGCGCGCCCTCCCGCGTGTGGCCGCGGCGCTCGCCCCGCGCGGCGTCGTAGACGCTGATCGAGTCGAAGCCGTCGGCCCTCGTGCTGTCGTCGCGGGAGGCGCCGTTGAAGTAGACGAAGCGGTTGTCACGGCCGTTCACGCGGTCGTCGATGCGCGGGAACTGCAGGCTCATGTCGTCGAGCGGCTCCTCGGTTACGCCGCCGCCGTCCCGCTCCACCACCCAGCGCTTCAGCGTCATCCGCGAGTCCGCCCAGGTCGCAGCCTGGCCGGTTTCGTCGGGCATCAGCGGCGCCTTGCGCGAGCCGGCCACGTCGATGACGATGGTGTTGCCGCGCTCATAGGCGTTGGCAATGTGGTAGGCGAAGGTCGGGTCCCCCTCGATCCAGCGCACCTCCGCAGCCTCGCCGTAGCGGGGCATGACGCCGAAGTGCGCCGCCTTGCCCCCCTCCCACGCGGTCGGCGGCCCGCCCGACATGGCCCGCTCCAGGCTGAAGGTCAGGGGCAGGCAGGGGAAGACCACGAAGTGCTCGGTCAGCGCCATGTCGTGCATCATCGAGCAGTAGGGCTGGTCCAGCCATGCCACGCTGGCCGACGTGCCGTCCGGCGAGACGATGTTGTAGCGCAGCGCCGTCGAACCCGGCCCCCTGGCGCCCCAGCCGAAGGCGAACAGCTCCCCTGTCGCGGGGTCCAGCTTGGGGTGGGCGGTGAAGGGCCCCGCCGTCTTGCCGTCGAAATGCTCGTAGCCGATCGTCTCGAGGCTGTCCGGGTCGATCTCGGTGGGCGGACGGCCCTCCATCAAGGCGAAAAGCCGCCCGGCGTGAGGCCAGATGTGGGTGTTGGCGGTGTCGTAGCCGTTGGGATCGGCGGCCGGGTCGTTGAAGCGCGGATTGCCGAACACGCCGTAGAGCCGCCGCCCCGCCGCCCGCTCCGCCACGAACTTGGGCGTGCGCACCCAGCGGTTGCGCAGGGAGGCCCGGCCGTTCCCCAAGGTGAAGGCGTAGATCATGCCGTCGCCGTCGAACGGGTGGTAGGCGTCGTCGGGATGCGGCGGGAACTGCGGGTCAGGGCCGTTGCGGTAGAAGGTCCCGTTCAGCTCGTCCGGCAGGCGCCCCCGGATCACCAGGTCCGGCGCGTCGAGTTCGGCGCCGAACGGCGCGGCGTGACCAGTGAGATACGGATGGTTCGGGAAGGGGGCGGTCATTCAGATTTCCTCGCCGTGGTCGCGATCCGCGGCGCCTCGCCTCAAATCCGTAACACCCACCTCCGAAACCGACAATCATGCTTGTTTTTCCGTCTCCTCAGGAGCAGGTCACGGCGGCGACCTCAAAGAGCGTTCGAGCCGGGCTGAAAGGACGGCGTCGGCCAGCTCAACATCGCTGCACACCGTGTATCCCGCTAACGGGACGACACGCCGTCAACCAGATGGACCAGGTGACCCGACATGCCGCGGCCATGGTCCGTCAGAAGCGTGTCGAGCGTCGCGTTCGCCTGGCGATTCACAAACGTCGCCCGGTTTCGAGCACTCGCGCGGGTTCGAGGCGGCTTGGTCCGACGAGAGCGGAGGCCCTGGTCGAAGAACGCCTTTCCGAACCGCGCGGAACCGTGCGGGTTGCGTGCCCCCCGCGCTCGCTCGCCGGATCCTAGCTCCGGCGCTGCCGGGACTGATCGCGCGCTACCCCGAGATCCGGGTCCTGGTCCACACGCTGAATCGACCCGTGGACCTCGTGGAGGAGCGCTTCGACGTGGCGCTTCGCGCGGGAAGCCGGCTTCGGGATCCGGCTCTCAAGGTTCGGGTTTTGGCGCGAGGGCCCGACATCCTCGTGGGAAAGCCTGGTCTTGCGAACTTGGGCAAGGTCGAGGCGCCGTCAGACTTGCCGCAACCCTTCGCGGACCCCGCGGCGAACGCCGCCCGGCGCCCGTCGGCCGGTCGGCCATGTTTGACGTCTTCACCCGCCTGCCGCGCGATAAGGTGCTAGCGGAGGGCGGGGGGAAAGGGCTCGGCCGGTTCTACCCCGCCGGCCTGGACTCCAGCCGCATGCCCGTCGCGTGATTGGTCTGGAAGCCCTTCCACAGCGTCGCGTCGGGGGCGCCGGGGCTGTAGCCGCCGTAGCGGCCCTTGGGGGCGCTGGGCCAGGTTCCGGCGTCGGACTCCTCCGCCAGACCGTCGAGGTAGGCGGCCTTGGAGGCGTCGCCCTTCACCTCCCGGTCGAGGAAGGCGGTGATGAAGTGCGCCTCAATCGCCATGAGCCGCGCCTTGCTCCAGACCGGGTCCTCGAACCAGTCCTTGTCCCACAGGCGAGCGGTCATTTCCGGCGGCGCGGGGCTGAGGCCGATGCCGTGGCCGGCCTCCCTGAAGGTCAGGAGCCAGCGGGGCGCCGCCGTTTCGCCCGCGAACAGGGTGCGGACGCCGGGATCGTAGCCCACGGTGTGGTCCTGGTCGCCCACGATGAACAGCGTCGGCGCCGTCACCGCCTTCAGCCCGTCCCGGCTCCAGGCCTGCACCGGCCCGAACCGACTCGCGGGCGAGATCGCCACCACCGCCCTGACGTCGGCGACCTTCAGCGCTCCCGCCTGCGCCGCTCCCGCCACATACGGCGCGAGCACGCCCCGGGTGGCGGCCGCCAGCGCGGGATCGAGCGGCGCGCCGGCGGCCGTTAGCACGCCGTAGCCTCCCATCGAGTAGCCGATCAGGGCGGTCCGCGAGGGATCGGCATGTGCGAGCGCGCCGTCTCCCGCCCGCGCGCGCCGCGCGGCCTCGGCGGCGACGAAGGCGATGTCGAGCGGGCGGCGCGCCAAGGGGCCGGCGAACCTCGTGGGATCGCTGATCGGCGGGTCGGCGAAGGCGGGCGCGACGACGACGTAGCCCTTGCTCGCCAGGTTCTCGCTCAGCCACGCCATCGCCTCGGGCGTGTTGCTGTAGCCGTGGGCGAGAATCACGAGCGGGAAGCGGCCGTCCGCGGCCTTCGCCCCGGGGGTCGCAAGGCCCGGGATGGCGAAGGCGACGTCCCGCCCGTCAGGCCCCGGCAGGGCGGTGCGATAGGTCGTGCCGCCCCCTCGCGTGGACGCCGGGTACCAGATCGCGACCCGCAGCCGGCGGTCCACCCTGGCCGGCGCGGCGGACGCGGCCAGCGGATCGGCCTGGTCGGGCTGCACCATCTCGGTGGCGGCGAGCCCCACGCCGTAGGGGCCGAGCGCGGCGAGCTCTGGCGCGTCCACGCCGGGCCGGGCGGGCGGCGCCTGCTGCGCCGCCGCGGGGCCGGTCACCGCAAGAAGGGCGACGAAGGCCGCCGCGCCGAACCTGCGCATCATGCTCCCGTTCAGAACTTCACCTTCACGCGCACGCCGATCGTGCGCGGCCGAGCATAGGTCACGTCGTTGCCGTTCTGGAAGGTGCCGATGTAGGCGGGCTTGTCCGCGCGCCCGACCTCCTTGGTGCCGTTGGTCAGGTTGGTGCCGAACAG
>CAZZZR010000167.1:0-6054 GCA_964658605.1 uncultured Caulobacter sp.
GCAGGAGCGGCTGCAGCGAGGAGAGCTTCTTCTCGAACAGCAGGATCTGCGGCTCTTCGAGCAGCGTCTCCATCTTGTCGGCGTTGGTGATGAAGTAGGGGCTGAGGTAGCCGCGGTCGAACTGCATGCCTTCGACGACGTCGAGCTCGGTCTCGGCGGTCTTGGCTTCTTCGACCGTGATGACGCCTTCGTTGCCGACCTTGTCCATGGCCTTGGCGATCATCTCGCCGACTTCCTTGTCGCCGTTGGCCGAGATGGTGCCGACCTGGGCGATCTCGGAGTTGGCCGAGACCTTCTTGGCGGAGGCCTTGATGTGCTCGACGACGGCGGCCACGGCCTTGTCGACGCCGCGCTTCAGGTCCATCGGGTTGCGGCCGGAGCCGACCGACTTCAGGCCCTCCACGACGATCGACTGCGCCAGGACGGTCGCGGTCGTGGTGCCGTCGCCGGCCTTGTCGTTGGTCTTGGAGGCGACTTCGCGGATCAGCTGGGCGCCGAGGTTCTGGAAGCGGTCGGAGAGCTCGATCTCCTTGGCGACGGTCACGCCGTCCTTGGTGGACCGGGGCGCCCCGAAGGACTTCTCGATCACGACGTTGCGGCCCTTGGGACCGAGGGTCACCTTCACCGCGTTGGCGAGGATGTTGACGCCCTGCAGCATGCGGTCACGGGCGTCGGAGGCGAAATAGACGTCTTTGGCGGCCATTTCTGGTTCCTTAGATTGAGGGTTGGGAGGAGAGCGCGGTCAGAAGGATCGGGAGCTTCAAGCTCAGCCGACGATCCCGAGAACGTCGCTTTCCTTCATGATGATGAGGTCTTCGCCGTCGATCTTGACTTCCGTGCCCGACCACTTGCCGAACAGGATCTTGTCGCCGGCCTTCACATCCATCGGGATGCGCTTGCCTTCGTCGTCGCGGGCGCCTTCGCCGACGGAGACGACTTCGCCCTCTTGGGGCTTTTCCTTGGCGGTGTCGGGGATGATGATCCCGCCCTTGGTCTTGGACTCTTCTTCGACGCGCTTCACCAGCACGCGATCGCCAAGCGGACGAAACGCCATGGGCTCTCTCCAGGTCAGGGTTTGTGTTGCACGAAGCCCCCGCGCCCGGCCGTTAGCAGCCAGGAGGCGCGAGTGCCAACGACCTGGAGATAACCCTGCGCGCGTCCCGAATCAAGCGGGGGCGACGCGACGGTTTCGCGACGCCCCGCTTCGCAGTCCGCCTTTTCAGCCCGCCGGGCTCAGTCCTCAACGCGCGTCTCCGGCCGGTCGCCGCCGCCCGCCTTCTCGGTGTGCCAGACCCCGTCGGAGGTCTCGTAGGAGATCATGTGGTCGACGTCCCCGACCCGCTGCTCGGCGGCGGCGCGGCGGGCGGCGGTGAGCGCCTGGTCATGTGTCCGGAACGTCTCCGAATAGGTGCCGTTCGCGGTGTAGGCCCAGCCTCCGTCGTGCTCGACGACCTTGTAGACGACCTCGGCCATGGCGTTCCCTCTCGATGCGAGCGGGAGGTATAGAGCGCCCGTGCCCTTCACCGCCACCGTCCTGACCATGTTTCCCGAGGCCTTCCCCGGCCCGCTCGGCGTCTCGCTGATCGGCACGGCGTGGCGGGAGCAGGGGCTGTGGGCGCTGGAGACGGTGGACATCCGGGGCTTTTCCAAGGATAAGCGCGGCTTCCTAGACGACACCCCCGCGGGGGGCGGTCCGGGACAGGTGATGCGGGCGGACGTGATCGCCTCGGCGCTGGACAGCGTGGAGGTGAGCGGTCGTCCGCTTTTGTATGTCAGCGCTCGGGGTCGTCCCCTCGCCCAGGCGCGCGTCCGCGAGTGGTCCAAGGCGCCCGGCGTCGTGGTGCTCTGCGGGCGGTTCGAGGGGGTGGACCAGCGGGTGCTCGACGCCCGGGGGTTCGAGGAGGTCAGCGTCGGGGACGCGGTGCTCGCCGGCGGCGAGGCGGCGGCTCTTGTTCTGATAGAGGCCTGCGTCCGACTGGTGCCGGGTGTTCTCGGCAACGCGGAGAGCGCAGGAGAGGAGAGCTTCGAGGACGGCCTTCTCGAACACCCGCAGTTCACGCGACCGCGGACGTTCGAGGGGCTGGACATCCCCGAGGTGCTGCTCGGCGGAAACCACGCGGAGATCGCGCGGTGGAAGGCGGGGCGGCGCGAGCAGGCTACGCGGGAGCGGCGTCCGGACCTCTGGGCGGCGCATCTCGCCAATCAACAGGCAAAGGGCGCCAAAGCCCGAGATGAATAGGATTTAGACGATGAACATCATCCAGCAGCTGGAAGCCGAAGAGGCGGCCCGCCTCGGCGAGATCCGCAAGACCCCCGAGTTCCGCCCCGGCGACACGGTGCGCGTGAACGTGAAGATCAAGGAAGGCGAGCGCGAGCGCGTCCAGGCCTACGAGGGCGTGGTGATCGCCCGCTCCGGCCAGGGCCACCACGAGACCTTCACCGTGCGCAAGATCAGCTTCGGCGAGGGCGTCGAGCGCGTCTTCCCGGTGCTCTCGCCCAACATCGAGTCGATCGAAGTGCGCCGCCGCGGGGCCGTGCGCCGCGCCAAGCTCTACTACCTGCGCGACCGCCGCGGTAAGTCCGCCCGCATCGCCGAGCGCCAACAGGTGCAGGTCCCCAAGACGGGAACGGCCGCCGAGGACTGAGCCCGGCTCGACCGCCGTCGGAAGGCCCGGACGGCGACCTCCGGCCTTCCGCGTTCCGGCGGCTCAGGCCTGCGGAGGCGGGGCGGCGGCGCCATGCCTGCGCCCGCCGGGACCGCCTCCCCGCTGCGGCGCCCGCGCCTGCAGCCCCGCCAGCGTCAGCTGGCCCGTGCCATCGGGATCCAGGCTCCGGAAGCGCTGGTCGGCCCGAGTGGAGAACTCCTCCGCGGTGATGCGGCCGTCGAAGTTGAGGTCGGCGGCGCTGACGGGCTCGGGCTCGGCCAGGAGGCCGAAGCGGCCGGCGCCCTGGGAGCTGGCGCCGGAAGCGCCGCCGGCTGTCGCCGGTCCCGCGCCGCCGCGCTTGCGTCCGCCGCCGCGCCCGCCGCGGCCGCCGCCCTGCGACTGCCCGCCGAACCCGCCCCCTCCGCCGTAGCCGCCGGCCTGGTAGGCCGCACGTTCGATGCGGAAGCCGGCGTCCGCCTGCGGCGGCAAGGCGCCGAGGATCTCCGGGAAGACGAGGCGCTCGTAGCGCTGCACCTCACCCCCGTCGATCACGCCGTCGCCGTTGACGTCGAGGGTCCTGAAGAAGCGCAGGGCGTCGGCGCAGAACTCCTCGCGGGTGAGGGCGCCGTCATGGTCGGCGTCCGCTTTCGCGAACCAGGCGGCCATCGGGCACAGGGCGTCGCCCGGGCCGGCGCGGAACGGCTCGCCGCTGGGGCTGGAGAAGATCGGCGGACACCGCCGCGGCCCGCCCTCATCGCCCTCACGCCTGTGGGGGCGGGAGGCCGCGTTTTCCGCGACGGCGGGGTGCGGCGGCGGCGGCGAAGGCGACGCGCAGGCGGAAGCGGCCAGCGCCGCCAGGGCGATCCATGCCGGTCTCGAACGCTTCACACCGCCTCCCCCGTCCGCCTCGCTCCATGCCGGCGCAAGGCGGTCGGCCGATGACGCCCGCGAGACAGGTCTGCAACCCTCACGTCGGCCCTGCAACGCCGGGCGCGGGCGCAGAGGGGGCGGCGACCGGAGCCAGCCGCCAGCCGCCCGAGAGCAGGTGGTAGATCGGTTGCGGCATGACCCAGCCCGAGGCCCAGCGGGCCAGGAGCGAGGCCAGCATCAGGGGGCCCACGAGGGCGGGGTCGCGCGTCATCTCCATCAGGATCACCGCGCTCGTGAGCGGCGCCTGCACCACGCCCGCGAGATAGGCCGCCATGCCGAGCACCACGGCGTCCCGGCCCGTGACCGCCAGGCCCGAGTGCGCGAAGGCCGCTCCGATGCCCGCCCCCGTCGCCAGCGACGGCGCGAAGATGCCACCCGGCGCACCGGAGGCGGAGGCGGCGAGGCTCGCGATCGACTTCCACACCGCGAGGCCCAGGCCCCGGCCGGGATGGTCCTGCAGCAGGGACTTGGCCTCCGCATAGCCCGCGCCAAAGGTCAGGCCGCCGGACAGCAGGGCCGCGGCCGCCGCCGCCAGCCCGCAGGCGAAGGCGAAGGCGACGGGCCGCGCGCGGCGCCATCGCGCGACCGGGTTGTCGGAGGGGCCGATCACCAGCGTGAGCAGGCGCGAGAACACCCCGCCCGCCAGGCCTCCCGTGATCCCGATGATCGGGGCCGCGATCCAGGCGGGGCCGAGCGCGTCCGCCTTTCCGCCCAGGACGCCGAAATAGGCGTAGTCGCCCTGCAGCGCGTAGGAGGCGAAGCCCGCCACCACCACGACCAGGATGACGGTGGTGTGGGTGCGGTGCTCGAAGGCCTTCGCCAGCTCCTCCACCGCGAAGACCACCCCCGCGATGGGCGTGTTGAAGGCCGCCGACACCCCCGCAGCCCCGCCCGCGATGATGACGGCGCGCCGGCCCGGGCCCCCCTTCAGCCCGCGCGTCAGGGTGCGCATGATCCCGGCGACCACCTGCACCGTCGGTCCCTCGCGCCCGATCGAGCCGCCGCACAGGAGCAGGAAGGCGGAGAGCGCGACCTTCCACGCCGCCGTGCGCAGCGTCACGCGCCGGCCGCCCCAGCGCCCCTTCCACCGCTGTTCGGCGGCGGCGATCACCTGCGGGATGCCGCTCCCCGCCGCCTCCGGCGCGAAACGGCGTGTCAGCCCCGCGGCGAGGGCGAAGCCGACCGGCAGCAGCAGCAGGGTAGGCCACTTAGCGAGGGCGTAGAGACGCGCGTGCCCCTCCATCGCGGCGTCGCACAATCGCGCGAACAGGGCCGCCGCCACCCCCGACAGCGCGGCCACCACCACGATGAAGACCGTGCGCCACGTCCGCCGCGCCCGCAGCCGGGTCGCCAGCGCGGCGCGGCGGGTCCGCGGCCCGCTGGCACGGAGCTGCAGCCCCCTCACGCCGGGCGGCGGGCGCGGAGCGCCTGGGCGATGGTGCCGTCGTCGAGCCAGTCGAGGTCGCCGCCCACCGGCACGCCCCGGGCGAGGCTGGTGACGGCGACGTTGGTGATCGACAGCCGCTCGGCGAGGTAGTGGGCGGTGGTCTGGCCGTCGACGGTGGCGGGGAGCGCCAGGATCACCTCGGCGACGTCGCCATCGCGGGCGCGGTCGACCAGCGGGCCGATCCGCAGCGCCTCGGGGCCCACGCCGTCCAGCGCCGAGAGCAGGCCGCCCAGCACGTGATAGCGGCCCCGGAAGGCCGAGCCCCGCTCCATCGCCCACAGCGCGCCGGGTTCGTCGACCACGCAGATCAGCGACGCGTCGCGCGAAGCGTCGGCGCAGACGCTGCACGGGTCGCGCGTGTCGGGCGTGCCGCAGACGGAGCAGGAGACGACCTTCTCCGCCGCCTCCGCCATGGCGCTCGCCAGCGGGATCAGCAGCTGATCGCGCCGCTTGAGCAGCTGCAGCGCCGCCCGCCGTGCCGAGCGGGGGCCGAGCCCCGGCAGCTTGCTGAGGAGCGCGATCAGGCGCTCGATCTCGGGACTGGCGGCGGCGGGCATGTCCGGTCAATGTAAGGATCATGGCCAACGCCGTCGATCATTCGACGAAGGTCTTGAGGCTCTTCGTCGCCGCGTCGGTCATGCTGTGGAGCCTCAGCCTGATCCTACCGGTCGCGCACATGCTCGGCACCCGGTTCCGAGGCTGGGACGTGCTTTGGATGGGAGCGGCTGGACCGATCGTCGACCCGCAGGGTTGGACGAAGAGTGGCGGCTGGGCGATCAGCCTGCCCTGGTTGGCGAACGCCGCCTGGTTCACGGCGATGGTTCAAACCCTCACCGGTCGCCGGGCCATCAGAGGCCTTGGCCTCGCCGCCTTCGTCCTGGCCCTCACTAGTTTCCTGACTTTCCGGCCCAATCCCTCAGACGCAGGCTTCTGGGTCTGGCTGGCGGCGCTCTTCCTATGCGCCGCCTTGGACCTCACTCCTCGATCGCGGCGTAGATCAGGCTCTTGAGCTGGCCGCGGAAGTTGAAGGTG
>CAZZZR010000168.1:0-5993 GCA_964658605.1 uncultured Caulobacter sp.
GGTCGAAGGCGTGCGGCGCCCCCGGCTCGAACGGCGCGGGGTCGTCGAAGGCCGCAGCCGCGGGGAGGTCCGCGGAGGGTTCACCCGGCGCGGGAGCGGTCGGGAACGGGTCGCGCGGCGACGCCGCGGAGGCGCGGGAGGCCAGCTCCGCCTCGAGCGTGGCGAAGGGATCGTACGGGGGCGGCTCGACCTCTCCGGCGGGCGCGGGCGGACCCGCGCCGATGTGGGCGAAGGGATCGAGCTCCTCGGCCGGCTCATCGTCCGGCGTGAAGGCCGCGGGAGCGTGGCTCGGCGCCGGCGCGGCCGCGGCGACGGGAGACGCCCGCTCCAGCCACGCGCGGGTCTTCTCCTCGCTGCGGCGCAGGCGCTCGGCGACGTCGGCCAGGGCGTGGTCGTAGCGCGCGTTCAGCCGATCGGCCGAGCCTTCGAGCTGTTCGCCGAGGTCGGTCATCGCCTTGGCGGTGCGGGTCTCCGACGCGCCGATCCGCTCGGTCAGCCTCTCGGCGATCTTGGCGATCTCGCCGCCGAGCCGTTCCAGCGCTTCGGCCTGCATGTCGTCCGCGCGGCGGGCGCGGCTCTCCATCACGTCGGCGAACTTGGCCATCTCGCCGCCCACGCGGTCGACGATCTCGGCGCCCGACGCCTCCACCCGCTCCATGCGCCCGTGCATGTTCGAGGCGATGCGGATGATCTCGTGCCCCATCCGGTCGATGGCGGCGGCGGAGCGCTTCTCGGCCTCCCCCACCTGGCCGGAGAGGTCGCGGAGCGCGGCCTCCATGCGGTCGAGCTTGGGGTCGGCGGCGGCGGCGCGCATCCCGTCGGCGAGCCCCGCCCGGTCGCCCTCGACCTTGGCCTGCAGCTCGGCCGCCAGGCGCGAGAAGCGGGCGTCGACGTCTTCGCCGCCGCCCTTGGTGCGCGCGTCCAGGCTGGCGAAGGAGGTCTCCAGCGCCGCGACGGCGGCCGAGGTCTTCGCTTCGGCGGCGTCCAGCCGGTCGGTGAGTCGGGCGAGCGCCGCCTCGAACGCCTTGGCGTCCGCCGCGCCGGCGGCCTGCGCCGCGGCCGCCTCCGCCCGCTCCACCCGTTCGGAGAGCATGGACAGGCCTTCCCGCGCTTCGGTCGCCTGGGCGCGGGCGCGGCTCTCACCCTCGTAGATCTGCGCCGCCATGCGGGCGAGCGCGGCCTCCAGCGACTTCATCGCCTCGACGCGGGGCGCGTCCTCGGCGTCGGACTTGGCGAGGCGGGCGGCGATCCTCTCCTGCGCGGCGCGCACTTCGTCGAGCGCCCCGTCGAAGCGGGCCGCGGTGGCGGATGCGTCGCGCTCCCCGTCCTCGATGCGCGAGAGCACGCCCATGACCTGCTGATCGATGCCGCTGATGGCCAGCGTCGAGCGGTGCTCCGCGGCCTCGATGCGCTGGCTGAGCTCGGTGAGGGCGCGGGTGACGCGGGACAGCTCCGCCGCCTCGGCCGCGCGGCCGACGCTCTGCAGGCGCGAACGGAACGACTCCGCGCCGAACCCCGAGCCGCCGCCGAGCCCGCCTTCCGGACCCCGCGCCAGCGCCGGCGGCGGTTCGGCCCAGGGGTCGATGCGGGGGTCGATCCTCTCCGGCGGCGGGCCTGGATCTTCGCTGGTGTCGGTGATCATCTGGTTCAGCCACTCGCCCAACGTGAGGCCCGAGCGGCGTGCGAGATCCTTGGCGATCTCGCGCGCCTTCGGGTCTATGCCCTTCACGCTCCAGGGTCCGGCCGTCGTCATGCCGCTCACAGGCTCCGGTTGAGCGGACGGGCGCCGAATCGCTCGACGACCACCCCCTCATCCGGAACGCTAGCCAGCCACCCCTAGCGTGTAAACGAAGTCCTAACGCTACATCTTGAGGCGCGACCAACCTCTTGTGGACGAATCGCACCTGTGTTGCATCCGAGATCGCACGAGGCGTCTTAACGCCGCACTAACCATGATGGAGCGGCGACATGGCGCAGGATGTCGCAGGCGCGCAGGGAGTCTGCCCCCCTCGATTTTCAGCCGTCCGCAAGGTGTTCGCGGGCGCGTTCGCCGCGGGCGAGGAGTTGGGCGCGCGCTTCACGGCCTGTCTCGACGGCGAGGTCGTCGTCGACCTGTGGGCCGGGTTCGCCGACCGCGAGCGCACGCAGCCCTTCGACGCGGACACGCTGGCGCCGGTGTTCTCCACCACCAAGGCGGTCGCCGCGATCCTCGTCGCGCGGCTCGTGGATGCCGGGAAGCTCGCCTACGCCCAACCCGTCGCCGACGTCTGGCCGGAGTTCAGTCAGGCGGGCAAGGGCGCGATCACCGTCGAGCAGGCGCTGAGCCACCGGGCCGGACTCAGCGGCTTCCCCGATCCCATGCCGCCGGAGACGTGGTTCGACTGGGATGCGATCTGCGACAGGCTGGCGGCCATGGCGCCCCTGTGGCCGCCGGGGACGGCCAGCGGCTACCACCCCGTCACCTTCGGGTACCTCGCGGGCGAAATCTTCCGCCGGGTGGACGGACGCACGATGGGCGCGGCGTTGCGGGAGGATTTGGCCGAGCCGCTGGGGCTGGACCTATGGATAGGCCTGCCGGACGCCGAGCACGGGCGGGTGGCGCAGATGGAGCGGCCCAAGACCTTGCCCAAGTTCGGCGAGATCAACGCCGCCACCCGTGCCGCCTTCCTCACCCCCTGGGCCTCTCCGGGAGGCCGCGGCTCCGCCGACTGGCGGCGGGCGGAGATACCTTCGGCCAACGGCCACGCCACCGCGCCGGCGCTCGCCCGGCTGATGGGCGCCCTCGCGCGCGGCGGCGAGCTCGACGGCGTGCGCGTGCTGTCGGACGGCGCGGTGGAGGCGCTGGCGGCGGAGCGAATCCACGGCCAGGATCTCGTGCTGCCCTATGTCGTGAGCTGGGGCGCGGGCGTGATGCGCAACACCGGCTCGAAGCCCTACGGTCCGGGCGGCCGCACCTTCGGCCACTCCGGCTGGGGCGGGAGCTGCGCCTTCGCCGACCCGGACACGGGCGTCTCGGCGGCCTACGTCATGAACCGGCAGTCGAGCGAGCTCGTCGGCGACCCGCGCGCGCGCCGGCTGGTCGAGGCGCTCTACGCCGCGTTGTGACGCAGGGGCGGCTTCAGCGGCGGTTAATCCCGTCGTATGACACCTTCGACCCGCCCCCGACGCCTGCGCGTCCCCCTTCCCGCCGGAGCCCGCCTTGAGCCTGAGAGACGTGGCGAGCCGCTGGATGGAGGGGGTCGCCAACAGCCCGGCGGTGCTGCGCCGGCGCCTGCCCGACCTGGACGCCGCCACCCGCGAGACCTTCGCCCGGGTGCGCCCCTACACCATGACCTCGCCCGAGCGGATCGCGGCGGTGTGCGACGCGGTGCGCTACGTCTGCGCCGCGGGCGTGCCCGGGGCCTATGTGGAGTGCGGCGTCTGGCGGGGCGGCAGCAGCATGGCGGCGGCGCTCGGCTTCCAGGCCGCGGGCGAGGCGACGCGCGAGCTGCATCTGTTCGACACCTTCGAGGGCATGTCGGAACCGTCCGAACACGACCGCCGCGCCGCCGACGGGGCGCCCGCGCAGGCGCTGCTCGGCGCCTCCGACGCGTTGGACAAGATCTGGTGCAAGGCGGGGGTGGAGGATGTGGCGGCCAACATGGCCTCCACCGGCTATCCGACCGAACGCGTCCACCTGCACCGGGGCAAGGTGGAGGATACGCTTCCAGCGGCGGCGCCGGCGGCGATCGCGGTGCTGCGGCTGGACACCGACTGGTACGAATCGACGCGTCACGAGCTGGAACACCTCTATCCGCGGCTTCGCCCCGGCGGCGTGCTGATCATCGACGACTACGGCTATTGGGCGGGCGCCCGCAAAGCGGTGGACGAGTATTTCGCCTCCGCCCCGCTCCTCCTGAACCGCATCGACCAGACGGGGCGGATCGCCGTCAAGCCGCGCTGAACGCCGCCGCCTTCCGTGCGGGCGAACGCGGCGCTATCTAGCGGGCGATGGCGTTCCTCCCGAAATCGCGCAAGGCCCGGCGGCGGCTGATGGTGGTGGCCTGCGCCGCGCCCGTGGTGGCGCTCGCGGCGGGGCTGTCGCTCTACGCCATGGGCGACGCGGCGGTGTTCTTCTACAGCCCGAGCCAGGCCAAGGCGAAGGGCGTGCCCCCCGGCCGCACCATTCGCATCGGCGGCCTCGTGCAGGGCGGAAGCCTGGAGCGCGAGGCGGGCGGCGTCGTGCGCTTCGAGGTGACCGACAAGGTCGCCGTGAGCCCCGTGGTCTTCAAAGGCGACCTGCCCGACCTGTTCCGCGAGGGGCAGGGCGTGGTGGCGCAGGGCTCCTACCGCCCCGACGGCGTGTTCGAGGCGCGCGAGGTGCTGGCCAAGCACGACGAGCGTTACATGCCCAAGGAGGTCGCGGACGCCTTGAAGAAGTCCGGCCAATGGCGGCCCGACACCACCACGCCCGCCCCCGCCTCCAACGCCCCGGTGGGCCCGATCGCCGCGCGATGAGCGGAGAGTTCGGCCAGTTCGCGCTTCTGCTGGCGTTCGCCCTCTCCTGCGCGCAGCTCGGCCTGTCGGCGGCGGGGCGAGTCCGGCGGAACGCGACGCTGGCGGGCGCCGGCGAAGGCGCGGCGCTGGGGGCGTTCGTGGCGGCCGCCTTCGCCTTCGCGCTCCTGATGCACGCCTTCGTTGTCAGCGACTTCTCCGTCGCCAACGTCGCCAACAACAGCCGCTCCGACAAGCCGATGCTCTACAAGGTCGCCGCCACCTGGGGCAGCCACGAGGGCTCCATGCTGCTGTGGGACCTGGCGCTGACCGGGTTCGGTGCGGCGCTGGCGGCGTTCGGGACTCGGCTGCCGGCCGGGCTGAAGGCGAGCGCGCTGGGCGTGCAAGGCGCGTTGGGCGTGGCCTTCGTCGGCTACACCGCCTTCGCCTCGAACCCGTTCGCCCGCCTCCTGGACCCCCCGGTGGAGGGCGCCTCGCTCAATCCCGTGCTGCAGGACCCCTTCTTGGCGATCCA
Source organism: uncultured Caulobacter sp. (assembly GCA_964658605.1). Taxonomy (GTDB): domain Bacteria; phylum Pseudomonadota; class Alphaproteobacteria; order Caulobacterales; family Caulobacteraceae; genus JASLDZ01. Next base: position 5,009 of record CAZZZR010000168.1, read on the forward strand.
CCCGCCCTTCCTCTACGCGGGCTATGTCGGCCTCTCGGTGGTGTTCAGCCTGGCGGTCGCCGCCCTGATCGAGGGCCGGGTCGACGCCGCCTGGGGCCGCTGGGTGCGTCCCTGGACGCTGGCGGCGTGGAGCCTGCTGACCGTCGGCATCACGCTCGGCTCCTTCTGGGCCTACTACGAACTGGGCTGGGGCGGCTGGTGGTTCTGGGATCCTGTGGAGAACGCCAGCTTCATGCCTTGGCTCGCGGCGACCGCGCTGCTGCACTCGGCCGTCGTCACGGAAAAGCGGGGCGCGCTGACCGGGTGGACGGTGTTCCTGAGCTTGGTGGCGTTCAGCTTCTCCATGTTGGGCGCCTTCCTGGTGCGCTCGGGCGTGCTGACCAGCGTGCACGCCTTCGCGGTAGACCCCACGCGCGGCGTGCTGCTGCTCTCGATCCTGGGCCTTGCGGCGGGGAGCGCCTTCGCTCTCTTCGCCTGGCGCGCGCCGAAGCTCGCGCCCGGCGGCCTGTTCGCGCCGGTGAGCCGCGAGGGGATGCTCGTGCTGAACAACCTGTTCCTGGCCGCCGCCACCGCCACGGTGCTTCTCGGCACCCTCTACCCGCTGATCCGGCAGGCGACGACGGGGGAGGCGATCAGCGTCGGGGGCCCCTATTTCGCCCTGACCTTCGCGCCGCTGATGGGGCTGGCGCTGCTGCTGCTGCCCATCGGGCCGCTGCTGTCGTGGAAGCGGGCCGAGCTGATCGCCGCGATCAAGCCGCTGTGGATCGCCGGGCTGGTCGCGGTCGCCGGGGGGCTGGCGGTCTACGCCGTCACCGACCCCAAGCACGCCGTCGCCTGCGCGGGGTTCGCGGTCGGCCTGTGGGTGATCGGCGGCGCGGTGAGCGAGGTCGCCGCCCGCGCCCGGGCCGGCCGCGCCTCGCCTGGCGAGACATGGCGGCGGCTGGGCGCGCTCCCCCGCGGCGCCTGGGGCACGACGCTGGCGCAC
>CAZZZR010000169.1:0-4406 GCA_964658605.1 uncultured Caulobacter sp.
GCGCCCTGACCTACGTCGGCGCGGCCAGCGAGGGGGAGGCGGTGGCGATCGCGGCTGGGGCGCAGCTGGCGGGCCGGCGCACGGTGGTGATGTGCCAGAACTCGGGGCTGGGCAACGCGGTGAACCCGCTCACCTCGCTGAACGCGCCTTTCCGCATCCCGACGCTGTTCGTCACGACGTGGCGGGGGCAGCCCGGCTTGGCCGACGAGCCGCAGCACGAGGTGATGGGGCGAATCACCCACGACCTGATCGCTCTGATGGAGATCGAGCAGGCGCCGTTCCCCAACGAGGCGGCGGCGCTGGCGGGCGCCTTCGACCACGCCGCCGCGCGGATGTCCGAGACGGGGCTGCCGTTCGCCTGGGTGATGGCCAAGGGCGACGTCGCCGATGCGCCGCTTGACCAGCCGCCTCCCGCCCGGCGCTCCCCGGGCCGGCGCGAGAGCTTCCCGGCGTCCGGCGATCCTCCGACCCGCGAAGCGATGCTCACAGCGTTTCTGGAGGTCGTCGACCCCCGCGCGGCCGTGGTGGCGACCACGGGCAAGTGCGGGCGCGAACTCTTCACCCTCGATGACCGGGAGGCGCACCTGTATCAGGTGGGCTCCATGGGGGGCGCGACGGGCATGGCGCTGGGCGTGGCCCTGAACACCGACAAGCCGGTGGTGGTGCTGGACGGGGACGGGGCGGCGCTGATGAAGCTTGGGACGTTCGCCACCGTCGGCGCCTACGCGCCCGCGAACCTAACCCACATCCTGCTCGACAACGGCGTGCACGACTCCACGGGCGGGCAAGCGACCGTATCGCCCAGCGTGGACTTCGCCGGCGTGGCGCTCGCCTGCGGCTACGCCTACGCCGCCGACGTCGGCTCCGCGGAGGGGCTGGCGCAGGCGATGGTGCACGGGGCGGACGTGCCGGGCGCGGCCCTGATCCACGCGCGCATCTCGCCCGGCTCCATGACCAAGCTCGGCCGCCCGACGGTGAAGCCGCCGGAGGTGGCGGAGCGGTTCCGCGCCTTCCTCGCCCGCCCCGCCTCCGCGCCCCGGGCGGTCGCATGAGCCGCCCGCCGCTTCTCCTCACGCCCGGGCCGCTGACCACACGGCCAGAGGTGCGCGCCGCCATGGGGAGGGACTGGGGCTCCCGCGACCGGGCGTTCATCGAGCTCACGGCCGAGCTGCGCACGCGGCTGCTGGACGTGGTGAAGGGCGCATCGACCCACGTGGCCGTGCCGATCCAGGGGGCGGGCACCTACGCCGTCGAGGCGGCTATCGGGACGCTGGTCTCGCCTAGCGGCAAGCTGCTGGTGCTGGTCAACGGCGCCTATGGCGAGCGTATGGCGAAGATCGCCCGCGGACTGGACCGCGCGGTCGACACCCTGACCTTTGCGGAGAACGAGCCGGTCGATCCCGCCCAGGTCGCCCGCGCGCTGGCCGCCGATCCTTCCGTCACCCGCGTGGGCCTGGTGCACTGCGAGACCACCACGGGCCTCCTGAACCCCCTCGGCCGGATCGCCGAAGTGGTCGCGGCCGCCAGCCGCACCCTGATCCTGGACGCCATGTCCAGCTTCGGCGCGCTCGACATCGACCTCTCGAGCCTGCCCGTCGGTGCGGTCTTGGCCTCGTCAAACAAGGGGCTGGAGGGGCCGCCGGGCCTCGCCTTCGCCTTGGTCGAGAAGCGGCTGCTGGAGGTGTCCCGCGGGAACAGCGCCTCGATGAGTCTGGACCTGCACGCGCAGGCGGCGGGGTTCGAAGCGAACGGCCAGTGGCGGTTCACGCCGCCCGTGCAGGTGGTGGCCGCCACGGTCGAGGCGCTGCGGCTGCTGGAGGCGGAGGGCGGGCCGCCCGCGCGCCTAGCCCGCTACCGCGCCAACCTCGACGCCTTGGTCGACGGCATGGCCGCGCTCGGCTACCCGCTCTACCTCGACCGCGACCTGCAGGCGCCGGTCATCGCCACCTTCCGCCCAAGGCCGCACGAGCTGTTCGCCTTCGAGGCCTTCTACGACGGCCTCGCAGCGGCGGGCTTCCTGATCTACCCGGGCAAGCTGACGCGGGAGGAGACCTTCCGCATCGGCGTCATCGGCGACGTCCACCCCGGCGACATCGCGCGCCTGCTGGAGGCGGTGGCGCAGGTCTCAGGTCCGTTGCGGGAGGCGGCGGCATGATCGGCTTCATCGCACGCCTGGTGGAGGGATGCGCGCGGCACGCTTGGCGGGCGGTGGCGATCACCGGCGGGCTGACCCTGCTCGGCCTGGCGCTCTGCGTCACCCACTTCGCCATCTCGACCAACACCACCGACCTGATCTCGCCCAAGGAGCAGTGGCGCAAGGACGAGGCGGCGGTCTCCAAGGCCTTCCCGCAGAACGACGACCTGACGGTCGTTGTGATCGACGGCGCGACGCCCGAACTCGCCGAGGACGCCGCCGCCCGCCTGCAGGCCAAGCTCTCGACCGAGACGCGCACGATCGCCTCGTCGCGACGGCCGGAGGGCGGCGACTTCTTCGCCCGCGAGGGCCTGCTGCTGCAGCGGCTCCCGACCGTGAAGGCGACCACCCAGTCGCTGATCCGGGCGCAGGCCTTCCTGGGGCCGCTCGCCGCCGATCCCAGCCTGCGCGGGGTGATGACCGCGGTGACGACGCTGGCGCAGGGCGTGAGATCGGGCGCGACCTCGCTGGCATCTGTCGACGCACCCGTGAAGAGCCTGGCCGACGCGCTGGAGAAGGCCGTCCGCGGCGAGCGCGCCTTCTTCAGCTGGCAGGCCATCGTGGGCCAGGGCGGCGGGAAGGGCGGGGGCCTTTCCGCGCCGACCCGGCGGTTCATCCTGGCGCAGGCCAAGCTCTCCTACGGCACGCTCAGCCCCGGCGGCGCGGCGGCGGACACGATCCGGGCGGACGCGAAGGCGATGGGCCTCACGCCCGCTAACGGCGTGACCGTGCGGCTTACGGGATCGGTGCCGCTGTCGGACGAGGAGTTCGCTTCCCTGTCGGACAAGGTCTGGCTCGTCACCGGCTCCATGCTGATCGCGGTGCTCGCCTGCCTGTGGTTCGCGGTGCGCTCGGTGAAGATGATGGCGGCGATCCTGGTCACGACCGTCGCGGGCCTGATCCTGGCGACGGGGCTGGGTCTCCTGGTGGTCGGCAGCCTGAACCTCATCTCGGTGGGCTTCCTGCCGCTGTTCGTGGGGCTGGGGATCGACTTCGGCATCCAGATCGGCGTGCGCTTCAACGCCGAGCGGCGGGGGAGTCAGGACCTGCCCGCCGCCCTCGGTCGCACCGCGCGGATCGTGGGACCGTCACTGGTGCTGGCGGGGCTTGCCGTGACGCTGGGGTTCCTCGGGTTCCTGCCGACCCGCTACGTGGGGGTGTCGGAGCTCGGGATCATCGCCTCGATCGGCATGGTCGTGGGGCTCGTCTTCAACCTGACGCTCCTGCCCGCGCTCCTGACGCTGGCGCGGCCGCGGATGCGCGACGTCGAGGTCGGCACGCCCGCCCTGGCTCCGCTGGACCGCTTCATGCACGAGCGGCGCAAGGTGGTGCTGGGTGCCTTCGTGCTGGCGACGGTGGTCTCGATCGGGCTGCTGCCGTGGGTGAAGTTTGACTTCAATCCCTTCCACCTGCGCAATCCCAAGGGCGAGGCCATGCGCACGCTGGCCGACCTGTTCGCCGACCCCACCCAGACGCCCAACACCATCGACGTCCTGACGCCCTCGGTCCCCGCCGCCCAGGTGCTGGCGCACCGTATGGAGCGGCTGCCGCAGGTGCAGCAGGCGATCACGCTGACCAGCTTCGTGCCCGACGATCAGCCCGCCAAGCTGGCCGTGATCCAGGACGCGTCCTCGTTGCTCGACACAACGCTGACGCCCTTCGACGTGGAGCCGGCGCCCTCCGACGCCGAGGCGCAGGCCAGCCTGACCTCGACCGCGGCGGCCCTCAAGGATGCGGCCGGCGCGCAGGCGGGGGCTCCGGCCGACGATGCGCGCCGGCTGGCCGCCGCCCTCCAGGCGCTGGCCGCCGGGCCCAAGGCTCACCGCGACGCGGCCGCCGACATGCTGGTCAAGCCGCTGGACGTGCTCCTGACGCAGGTGCGCCAGATCCTCTCCGCTCAGCCGGTGGCGCTGGCGGACCTGCCACCTGAGCTGAAGGCGGACTGGGTGTCGAAGGACGGTCAGGTTCGGGTGACCGTCTTCCCGAAGGGCGACTCCAACGACAACGCCAACCTGGAGCGGTTCGCCCGCGCGGTCCGCTCGCTGGCGCCCCACGCCTCGGGCGCGCCGATCTCGATCCAGGAGGCGGGGCGCACGATCAGCCACGCCTTCGTCATCGCCGGCGTGCTGTCGCTGATCGCGGTCAGCGCGCTCCTGCTCGCGGTGCTGCGCGACGTGCGGGAGGTGGGCTTCACGCTCGCGCCCATCGTGCT
>CAZZZR010000169.1:4506-5895 GCA_964658605.1 uncultured Caulobacter sp.
GTGGGCACCGCGAGCATGGGGGCGCTGCTGATGATCTCGCTCGTCTGGACGCTCGTCTGTGCGCTCCTGTTCGAGCCCGCGCTGCTGGGGCCGCCCAAGGTGAAAGCGGAAGCGCGCCCGGCGGGGGGCTGAGCGCCTACTTCAAGAGCTTGTCGGCCTGCTCGTTCATCTTGGCCGCGACCGCCTTGCCGCCCCCCGACGCGACGGTCGCGGCGTAGTCGGAGCGGTAGGCGGTGATCTGGCTGACGGCGCCGAACAGGGTGTCGACCACCTTCCACGTGCCGCCCGGGGTCTGGCGCATCCGCCAGTTGAGCGCGAGCGGATCGCCGCTTTTGCCGGTCATCTGCGTGCGCACGAGCTTGTCGGGCAGGCGGGTGTCGACCTTGGAGATGACGAACTTCTCGCCGTTGTAGTCGTCGAAGTTGTGGGCGAAGTTGGCGACGATCACGCGGCCGAACGCCTTGATCACCGCCGCCTGGTCGGCCGCGGACGTCGCGCTCCACGTGGGCCCGACCACCACCCGCGCCATAGTGGGGATGTCGAAGGCGGCCTGCACCGCGGGCTCCAGCTTGCGGTAGCGGCCCTGGGCGCCCAGGGCCTTGCCGCCCTTCATCGCCTCCAGCAGCGCATCGTCGAAACGGTCGATGGTCTGGGCGGCGGGGTCGGAGGCCTGGGCGTGCGCCGCGACCGGGGCGGCCAGGAGGAGCGCGAGCGTCAGGGCGGAGGCGGCGTGTCGCATGGACGGACCTTAGGCGCAGTGAGGTGAACGGCCGATGTCAGGCGGTGCGATCAAGGAGATAATAGGGCAACGCCTGCAATATCGCCGCACGCGCGCCGAAGGGCGCCAGCGTCGCCGCCGCCTGGTCGGCCAGCCGCCGCACCTCCGCCGAGGCCCCGTCCACGCCGCGCAGCGAGACGATGGTGGCCTTGCCGGCCGCCGCGTCCTTGCCGACCGCCTTGCCTGCGGTCGCCGCGTCGCCGGTGGCGTCGATCAGGTCGTCGGCGATCTGGAAGGCCAGGCCGAAGTCGGCGGCGAAGTCGCGCATCCGCCGCTCCGCCTCCGCGCCGGCTTCGGCGAGGATGGCGCCCGCCTCGCAGGAGAACTCGAACAGGGCGCCGGTCTTCAACGCCTGCAGCTTCACGATGGCGGCCTCGTCGTGGGCGGCCGGATTGGTCTCCGCCTCGATGTCGAGCATCTGGCCGCCGATCATGCCGGCCGAGCCGCCCGCCTGCGCCAGCCGCGTCACCAGCCGCATCCGCACCTCGGCGGTGGGATGGGTCGCAGGATCGGCCAGCGCCTCGAAGGCGAAGGTGAGAAGCGCGTCGCCCGCGAGCACGGCGGTGGCCTCGTCGAAGGCCCTGTGCGTGGTGGGGCGGCCGCGGCGGAGG
>CAZZZR010000170.1:0-5884 GCA_964658605.1 uncultured Caulobacter sp.
CGCCGCGGCCGCGGCGCTGAAGGACGCCCGCCAAGCCGCCCGCGCTCCCTTGCGGGAGGAGGTGCTGACCGAGATCCTCGCCCGCTCGCAGCTCGGCGCGACGACGCCCGCGGGCTTCCGCGAGCGGTGGACGCTGTTCTGGGCCAACCACTTCACCGTCTCGTCCAACAAGTTCCAGGCCTCGGCGCTTGTCGGCCCGTTCGAGCGCGAGGCGATCCGCCCCCACGTGTTCGGCCGGATCGAGGACCTGCTCGTCGCCTCCACCCAGCACCCGGCGATGCTGCTCTACCTCGACAACGCCCAGTCGATCGGGCCGAACAGCAAGGGCGGCCAGCGCCAGAAGGCGGGGCTGAACGAGAACCTCGGCCGCGAGGTGCTGGAGTTGCACACCGTGGGCGCAGACGCGGGGTACACCCAGGGCGACGTCACCGAGTTCGCCCGCGCGCTCACCGGCTGGAGCGTCACCCGCGAGAAGGAGGCGAACGTGGCCGAGGGCGCCTTCTACTGGCGCCCGAACATCCACGAGCCCGGGCCGCGCACGGTGATGGGCCGCGTCTATCCCGACGAGGGGTACGGGCAGGCGCGCCGCATCCTCACCGATCTGGCCGCGCATCCGAAGACGTCGCGCCGGCTATCGCGCAAGCTGGCCGCCCACTTCGTCGCCGACGACCCGCCGCCGGAGCTGGTCGCGCGGCTGGACCGCGCCTGGACGCGCAGCGGCGGCGACCTCGCCGTGGTGGCCCATGCGCTGGTCGAGGCGCCGGAGGCCTGGGCGCCGCAGCAGGCCAAGTTCAAGACGCCCAACGATTTCGTACTCTCCTCCTACCGCGCCGCCGGCGTCGTCCCGCAGGACCCGCAGGAGGTGGTGGGCGCGCTGACGCAGTTCGGCCAGCGCCCCTTCGCCGCGCCCCAGCCCAACGGCTGGAGCGAAGAGGCGGCGGACTGGGCCTCGGGCGCGGCCATGGTGCGGCGGCTGGGGTGGTCGGCCGGTTTCGCGGCCAAGCATGCGCCGACCGTCGCGCCGGTGGACGTGGCGGACATGGCGCTGGGCGAGCGCGCCTCGCCCGCGCTCAAGACCGCGCTTGCCCGCGCGGAGACCCGCAACGAAGCCTTCGCCCTCCTCCTCATGTCGCCGGAGTTCCAGCGCCGATGACCCTCTCCGATCCCGGCCCCCTCCCATCCCGCCGCTCGGTGCTGGGCGCGCTGGGCCTCGGGGCCACCTTCCTCGCCGCCCCGGCGCTCGCCGCCCAGGGGGGCGACCGCAAGCTCGTGGTGATCGTGCTGCGCGGCGCCATGGACGGCCTCTCCGCCATGCCGCCGGTGGGCGACCCAGACTACGCCGGCCTGCGCGGCCCTATCGCCATCCCCGCGGACGCGGCGCTGAAGCTGGACGGGACCTTCGGCCTGCATCCCAAACTCGCGACGCTGCACGGGCTGATGACGTCCGGCCAGGCGCGCATCGCCCCGGCCGCCGCCCTGCCGCAGCATATCCGCTCGCACTTCGAGGCGCAGGACCTCCTGGAGAGCGGCGGCGCGCAGCTCTACGGCGTCTCCACCGGCTGGCTGAACCGCGCGCTGGCGGCGGCGGGGCCGGGCAAGGTGGAGGCCATCTCCATCGGCCCGCAGGAGCCGCTGATCCTGCGCGGACCCGCGCGCACCGAGAGCTGGACGCCCGGCGGCAAGCACGGCGCCGACCAGGGCCGCATCGCCACCGCCCTGCAGGAGCTCTATCGCGGCGACCCCCTCCTCGGCCCCGCGCTGGCCAGCGGACTGCAGACGCAGGCGGAGGCCGACCGGCTCTCCACCGGCATCCTGAACCGCAGCGACGCCAAGGGCTTCGCCGTCACCGCCGCGCGCTTCCTGACCCAGCCTGGCGGCCCTTCGGTGGCGGTGATATCGCTCGACGGCTTCGACACCCACGCGGCCCAGGGCGCGGCGGAGGGCCAGCTCGCCCAGCGCCTCGCCAACCTCGACGGTGTGATCGAGGGGCTGAAGGAGGGGCTCGGCCCCGCCTGGTCGAAGACGGTGGTGATCGCCGCGACCGAGTTCGGACGCACCGCGCGGATGAACGGGACCCGTGGCACCGATCACGGCACCGCGTCCACCCTGATCCTGGCGGGCGGCGCGCTGCGGCCCGGCGGGATCGTGGGCGACTGGCCGACGCTGCAGCCGGCCAAGCTGTTCGAGAACCGCGACCTCGCGCCGATGCTCGACGTGCGGGGCGTGTTCAAGGGCGTGCTGGCCGAGCACCTGGGCATCGACCGGCGGGCGCTGGAGGCGCAGGTCTTCCCCGACAGCCGCACCGCGCCCGCCGTCACCGCCCTGGTCTGAGCGCGGGGCTCACCAGCGCAGCAGGCGCGGTCCGGCGAGCGCGCCGAGCAGCCCGGCCCCGGCCACCCCCAGCGTGTACCAGACGGCCAGGAACGGCGCGGCGCTCTCGGTGCAGTGCAGGGCGTAGGCGGCCGCTCCCGCCCCGCCCGCCGCCAGCCCGATCATCAGGCCGGCCAAGCGCAGCCGCGTCGGCGCCATCCCTCGCACCGCCCACACCAGCGCCGCCAGCGGCGGGAGCGAGGCGGCCAGGATCATCCACGGGCAGACCCGCGCCGAGCCGCCCATCAGCATGGCGTGCCGTTCGCTCGCGGGCGCGGCGGACAGCTCCCACCCCGCCAGCGCCGCCACGGCGAGCAGCGGCGGCGCCAGCCACAGGATGCGGCCGCCCGCCGACGCCCCGGGACGCGCCAGCCGCTCGCACGCCCACAGGGCCACGCCGCACAAGGCCGCCGCATAGGCCGCCTTGATCCAGAACATGGAGCCGCCCATCGCCTGCGGCATGTCCGGCCGCAGGCCCAGGCCCACGACCACCAGCAGGGTCGAGACCGCCACGCCGAGCCCCAGGGCGAACAGCAGGCGTCGCGCCACCCCGTAGTGCGGCACGGGCCGAAGGTCGGCCGCCAGGGCCGCGACGAGATCAGGTTCGCTCATGACGTCCACATCCGGCCCTCGACTCACGGGCGTCTGCACGGCCTCCCTCCTGCTTCGCACGGGAGGCGCGCGCGGTTACGCCGGGCGGGCGGGAGCTTACGCGCGGAGACGCGTCGCGATACAACGGCCGCATGATGCCCCGGCCCCTCCTCGCCCTCGCGCTCGCCGCCGCCGGGCCGACCGTCCTGGCCGCAAGCGCCGTCGCGCAGACGGCCGCGCCCGGATCGGCGCCCGCGTCGCTGGCGCCGCTGTCGGAGGCGCAGGGCTACGCGCCCAATCCGATCCACCCGGCCGACGACCACGTCTATTGCGTCGCGGGCTCGGCCCAGGCGGTCTACGTTTCCGACGCCTTCGGAACGCCGCCCGACCGCTCGATCGACCTGGTGCGCAGCGAGTGGACGAGCTTCATGAAGCGCAAGGACCCCGCCGCGGACTTCGCGGCCTGTTCGCACAACTTCCCGGACAAGGACGCGGCCTATCGCCAGCGCGACGCCGCCGCCAACGCCCAGCTGCGCACCCGCGGGCTCCTGCGCGTCACCTACACGGGCTGGATCGGCTGAGCCCGAGGCCGGGCCCGGCTCAGGCGGAGGCCCTCACGGCTTCGATCCGGTCCCACATCAGCGCCGTGGCGTCGACGCCGGTGAAGCGCTTGAGCTGCTGGGCGCCGGTGGGCGAGGTGACGTTGATCTCGGTGCAGTAGTCGCCGATCACGTCGATGCCGGTGAAGATCAGCCCGCGCTCGCGCAGCGTCGGGCCGATCCGGGCGCAGATCTCCCGGTCGCGCGCGCTCAGCTCCACCGCCTCCGCCCGCCCGCCCACGTGCAGGTTGGAGCGCACGGCCCCCGCTTGCGGCACCCGGTTGATGGCGCCCACGGGTTCGCCGTCGACCAGGAGGATGCGCTTGTCGCCCTTGGCGACGTCCTTCAGGAACGCCTGCACGATCAGGGGCTCGCGGTTCGTGGAGAAGAACAGCTCCAGCAGCGAGTCCAGGTTCGCGTCGTCGGGCTTCAGGCGGAACACCCCGGCCCCGCCGTTGCCGTAGAGCGGCTTGACGATCACGTCGCCGCCCTGGCGCGCGCGGAAGTCGGCGATGGCTAGGGAGTCTCTGGAGATCAGCGTCGGCGGCTGCAGGCCGGGGAAGGTGGTGACGAGCAGCTTCTCGGGGGCGTTGCGGACCTCCTTCGGGTCGTTGACCACCAGCACGCCGGGCTGGATCGCCTCCAGCATGTGGGTGGAGGTGATGTAGGCCATGTCGAACGGCGGGTCCTGGCGCACCAGCACCACGTCCAGCGTCGAGAGGTCCAGCGTCTCCCAGTCGCCGTGCGAGGCGTGGCCGCCGCCCGCCTGCTGCGTCAGCTTCCACAGCCGCCGGGCGCGAGCGGTGAGGCGGCCGTCCTCCAGCGCGAGGTGCTCGGGATGGTAGGTCCAGATCGCGTGCCCGCGTTCCTGCGCGTTCAGCGCCATCAGCACGGTGGTGTCGGCGGACACGTCGACCTGGTCGATCGGGTCCATCTGGAAGGCGACCCTGAGGGACATGGCGGCTCCGGTTCAAACGCGCGCCCGCTCTAGCCCGCCGCGCCGGGGCTGGGGAGACCTCAGTTCAGCCGCATCCTCACCCGCTCGCGCGCCACGCGGGCCGTGAGCGAGGCCATGCCGTCCAGCGACTGGGCCCGCGCCAGCGCCTCCAGCGAGCCGGCGAGGCGTCCCTGCCCCTCGCGCGCGGCGGCGACGTCGAGCCAGGGGCGGTGGTCGGCCGGGTCGAGCAGGGCGCGGCGCAAGGCCGCCCGCTCGGCGCACGCGTGGTCGCCGGCGCGGCTGGCGCGGCTGAACACCTCGGCCTGCAGTCGCAGCAGCACGGCCCGGTCGCGCACGGGCCGCATCAGGTGGTCGAGGTCGTCGGCGGCCGTGGGCGGCAGACCCGCGCGCAAGGCGCGCTTGACCAAGTCCGACGGCATGACGATCTGGCCGCCGGCGACGGGGTCGAGCGCCATGGGCCCGTCCGGGGTCTCCAGGCGCAGCAGGAAGTGGCCGGGGAAGTCCACGCCCGCCGCCTCCAGCGCGCACCGGCGCGCGACCTCGAGGAAGACGACGCCCAGCGCCGCCGGGAGGCCGCAGCGGCGCGCGCAGACGGCGATCAGGTCGCCGTTGGCCGGATCGTCGGGGGTGAGGTGGTCGCCTCCGAAGCGCATCTCCACGCCCAGCACCTCGCAGACCGCCTCGTCGGGCGAGAGCTGCTTCATGCGGCCGGTCAGACGCTCGGCGGCCTCCGCCGCGAGCGAGCGCGCGGGCTCGGGGTCGCGGCCAGGGTCCTCGTGCAGGGCGCAGGCCAGCGCCGCCTCGAAGAAGGGGAAGTGCGCGTCGGGCACGCCGCCCGCGGCCGCGAGCGCCGCCTCGCTCTCGTCACGGGTCACGGGTCCAGCCCCTCGACGTGGCGCGGAAGCCGGCCGGGCGCGAGCGCCACCAGGTCCAGCCGGACCGCATGGTCCGAGAGGTCGGGCCTGCGCGCCGCCAGCGAGGCGCCCGCCGCGCGGAGCCGCCGCGCCTGCGAGGGCGAGACGGCGTCGAGCGCCTCCTCGATCGTTCGTCGCCGCTTCACCTCCACCACCGCCAGCACGCCGCGGCGGGCCGCCAGGAGGTCGATCTCCGCCCCCTGCGCCTTGACCCGCATGCCGACCAGGCGCCATCCGCGCAGCACGAGCCAGGCCGCGGCCAGCCACTCGGCGGCGCGGCCGGCGCGCCGGCCCTGCGCGCCGCGCGTGCGCCGGAGCGCTGTGAGCTCCGCACGCCTCACGCCACACCCTTCAGCGCGAGCGCGCGGCGGTAGAGGGTGCGGCGGTTGAGCCCGAGCGCGCGCGCCACCTCGGTCGCGGCCTCGGCGGGACCGGAGCGGGCCAGCGCGTCG
>CAZZZR010000171.1:0-5814 GCA_964658605.1 uncultured Caulobacter sp.
GACGAGGCGGCGGGCGAGGCCGACATCTTCGTCACCGCCACCGGCAACAAGGACGTCATCACCGTCGACGACATGCGGGCGATGAAGAACAACGCCATCGTCTGCAACATCGGCCACTTCGATAGCGAGATCCAGGTCGCTGGCCTGAAGAACTTCAAGTGGGACGAGATCAAGCCGCAGGTCCACCACGTGGAGTTTCCGGACGGCAAGAAGATCATCCTCCTGTCCGAAGGGCGGCTCGTGAACCTCGGCAACGCCACCGGCCACCCCAGCTTCGTGATGAGCGCCTCCTTCACCAACCAGACGCTGGCGCAGATCGAACTGTGGGCCAACGCGAACAGCGCGACCCCCAAGTACAAGACCGACGTCTACACCCTGCCCAAGCACCTGGACGAGAAGGTGGCCATGCTCCACCTCGACAAGCTGGGCGCCAAGCTGACGGTGCTGAAGCCCGACCAGGCCGCCTACATCGGCGTGCCGCAGGCGGGCCCGTTCAAGCCGGAGCACTACCGCTACTGAGGCGGGCGCTCTAGAACGCGCGCCATGCCCGCCGCCCCCGCCTTCCCCCCTGCGCCCGACCGGGTGGTCCCCAAGCGCGCGCTGATCTCGGTCAGCGACAAGGGCGGGCTGGTGGAGGCGGCGAAGGCGCTGCACGACCTGGGCGTCGAGCTGGTCTCCACCGGCGGCACCCGCGCGGCGATCGCGGCGGCCGGGTTGCCGGTGAAGGACGTCGCCGACCTCACCGGCTCTCCCGAGATGATGGACGGCCGGGTCAAGACGCTGCACCCGGCCGTGCACGGCGGCCTCCTCGGCTACCGCGACGACCCCGGGCACGCCGCCGCCATGGCCGAGCACGGCATCGGCGGGATCGATGTCCTCTACGTCAGCCTCTACCCGTTCGAGGCGACGGTGGCGGGGGGCGGCGACTTCGCCGCCTGCGTGGAGAACATCGACATCGGCGGCCCGGCGATGATCCGCTCGGCCTCGAAGAACCACGCCTATGTGGCCGTCGCCACGGACGCCGACGCCATGGCCGAGATCGTGGCCGCCCTTCAGGCCGACGGCGCCACGACGCTGGACCAGCGCAAACGCCTCGCCGCGCGCGCGTTCGCCCGCACCGCCGCCTACGACGCCGCCATTGCGGGCTGGTTCGTGGAGCAGACGCGCACGTTCATGGGGCCGCGCGTCACGATTGCCGGCGAGCGCGTCCAGGCGATGCGCTATGGGGAGAACCCCCACCAGCACGCCGCCTTCTATCGGTCGGGCCTTCGGGGGAGGCCCGGAGTCGCGTCCGCGCGCCAAGTGCAGGGCAAGGAACTGTCCTACAACAACGTCGCCGACACCGACGCGGCGTTCGAGCTGGTGGCGGAGTTCGATCCCCGCGAGCAGGCGGCCGTCGCCATCATCAAGCACGCCAACCCCTGCGGCGTGGCGGTCGGCGGCGACGTGTTGGAGGCGTACCGCCGCGCCCTGCAGTGCGATCCGGTCTCGGCCTTCGGCGGCATCGTCGCGCTCAACCGCACGCTGGACGTCGACACCGCCCGCGCCGTCGTCGAGATCTTCACCGAGGTGGTGATCGCGCCGGACGCCGATCCAGAGGCGGTGGAGGTGTTCGCCGCGAAGAAGAACCTGCGCCTGCTCGTCACCGGCGGCCTGCCCGACCCCGCGGCCGCGGGCGCGGTGTTCCGCTCCGTGGCGGGCGGTTTCCTGATGCAGACCCGCGACACGACGCGCCTGACCGCCGCCGACCTCAAGATCGTCACTCGCCGTCAGCCCACCGAGCAGGAGGTGGCCGACATGCTGTTCGCCTTCACCGTGGCCAAGCACGTCAAGTCCAACGCCATCGTCTACGCCAAGGGCGGCCAGACGGCGGGGATCGGCGCGGGGCAGATGAACCGCCGCGATTCCGCCCGCATCGCCGCCATCCGCGCGCGGGAGGCGGCTGAGGCGGCGGGTCTGCCCGGCTCGCTGGCCGACGGCTCGGCCTGCGCGTCGGAAGCCTTCTTCCCCTTCGCCGACGGCCTGATCGAGGCGGCGGCGGGGGGCGCCACCGCCATCATCCAGCCGGGCGGCTCGATCCGCGACGCCGAGGTGATCGCCGCCGCCGACGAGCGTGGCCTGGCGATGGCCTTCACCGGCGTGCGCGTGTTTCGCCACTGAGCTGTGGCCGGCGGCGGGCTCGGCCGACTCGCCCAGCCTCGCGCGGGTGGTCAGGCCGCGATGTTGGGTGCGCCCAGGTGCTGCAGGAAGTCGGGCTTGCCCACCTTCACGCCGTTCGCGCGCAGGAGGGCGTAGGCGGTCGTCACGTGGAAGTAGAAGTTGGGCAGCACGAAGCCGGTCAGATAATCGCCTCCGGTGAAGCGGTAGCCCATACCGTTGGGGAACTTGAGCTCCACCTCGCGCTCGGCCGCGCCCTCGAAGGCCGCGGGTTCGATCGAGCCGATGTAGCGGATGGTGTTGCGGCAGCGCTCCTTCAGCTCCTCGAAGGTGGTCTCGGTGTCGGGCATGGAGGGCGCCTCGCCGCCCGTCAGCCGGGCCACGGCGTTCTTGGCGCTGTCGGAGGCGGACTGGAACTGGAACGGGAAGGGCCGCATGTCGTCCGCCAGCTTGGCCGCCATCATCGCCTTTTCGTCCGCTCCCTCGGCGACCGCCTTGTCGAGCCACGCCTGCATGTTGGTCAGGGTGCGCATGAAGAGCGGCGCGGAGGCGTCGTAGATCGAGAAGGTCATGGCGGGTCCTTTCGTGGCGGGCGGCGCTTGATAGCGCGAACCCGTCGCCGCCGCGAAGGCCGCTCTACGCCCAAAGGCTATTTCGCACTGCAGCATTCGGGTCCATAGAAGCGGCCGCTCCGCGCATCCGACAACGCCCCGTTTCCGAAGGCCACATGGACCTCTCCAAGATTCCCACCGGCGTGAACCCGCCCTACGACGTCTACGCTGTGATCGAGATCCCCCAGGGCGGGGAGCCGGTGAAATACGAGCTGGACAAGGACTCCGGCGCGATCTTCGTCGACCGCTTCCTGCACACCGCCATGTTCTACCCGGCCAACTACGGCTTCATCCCCCACACCCTGTCGGACGACGGCGACCCGGCGGACATCATGGTGGTGGGCCCGACGCCGGTGGTGCCGGGCGCGGTGATCCGCTGCCGCCCGATCGGCTGCCTGAAGATGGTGGACGAGGCGGGCTCGGACGAGAAGATCCTGGCCGTGCCGGTGGACAAGCTCCACCCCTTCTACACGGGCGTGGACAGCTGGCGTTCGCTTCCGACCATCCTGACCGAGCAGATCGCCCACTTCTTCCAGCACTACAAGGACCTGGAGAAGGGCAAGTCGACCGTCATCTCCGGCTGGGCCGACGCCGAGGAGACCGCCCAGATCATCCGGGACTCGATCGAGCGCTACAGGATGAAGGGCGCGCCGCGGCTGAAGGCGGCGGAGTAGCGACGCCCGGCGCCGGCCCCCTCAGGCCTTGCGGAAGAAGGCGTAGATGCGCTCGGCCAGCGGCCGGTTCACGCCCGCCACGCGCTCCAGATCGGCCACTGAGGCGCGGCTGACGCCCCGGGCGGACCCGAAGGTCTCCAGGAGCGCGCGCTTGCGGCCCGGTCCCACGCCGTCGATCTCGTCCAACGGGCTCGTGAACGCCGTCTTCGTCCGCTTGGCGCGGTGGGTGCCGATGGCGAAGCGGTGCGCCTCGTCGCGCAGGCGTTGCAGGTAGTAGAGCACCGGGTCCTTCGGCTCGAGCATGAAGGGCGCGCGGCCGGGGATGAAGAAGCGCTCCAGCCCCGCGTCGCGGTCGGGGCCCTTGGCGACGCCGACCACCGCCACGTCGTCGACGCCCAGGTCCGCCATCACCTCGAGGGCCGCGTCGAGCTGGCCCTGGCCGCCGTCGACCAGGATCAGGTCGGGCTTGGGGGTGTCGATCCCTTCCGCCTCTTCCTTCTGCAGCCGGGTGAAGCGGCGGCGGAGCACTTGGTTCATCATAGCGTAGTCGTCGCCGGGGGTGAGCTCGCCCGCCTTGATGTTGAACTTGCGATACTGGTTCTTCTGGAAGCCCTCCGGCCCGGCCACGATCATGCCGCCGACGGCGTTGGTGCCCATGATGTGGCTGTTGTCGTAGACCTCGATGCGTTCGGGGCTGGCCTCGAGCTTGAACACCTCGCACACCCCGGCGAGCAGCTTGGCCTGGGCTCCGCCCTCGGCCATGCGCCGGCCCAGCGCCTCGCGGGCGTTAGTGAGCACGTGATCGACCAGCCGCTTCTTCTCCGCCTGCTTGGGCACGAGCAACTGCACCTTGCGCCCAGCCTTGGACGACAGCGCCTCGGTCAGGACTTCGCAGTTGGGCGGCGTGTGGCTGAGGAGCACGAGGCGCGGGACCGGCTTGTCCTCGTAGAACTGGCCCAGGAAGGCGTCGAGCACGGCGGCGTCGGTGTCGTCCCCCTCCTGTCCGGAGGAGGTCACGCGGGGGAAGTAGGCGCGGTTGCCCCAGTTCTGGCCGGCGCGGAAGAAGAACACCTGCACGCAGGCCTGCCCGCCCTCGCTGTGCACGGCGAAGACGTCGGCCTCCTCCACGCCCTCTGGGTTGATGCCCTGCTCGGCGTTGATGCCGGCGAGCGCGCGGATGCGGTCGCGCACCCGGGCCGCCCGCTCGAACTCCATGGCCTCGGCGGCGGCGTTCATCTCCCTGGCGAGGCGGGCGCGCACGGCGTCGGACTTGCCGCGCAGGAAGTCGTGCGCCTCGCCCACCAGCTCTGCGTAGGCGTCGATGGAGATCAGGCCGGTGCAGGGGGCCGAGCAGCGGCGGATCTGGTGCAGCATGCAGGGCCGCGTGCGCGTGTCGTAGACGCTGTCGGAGCAGGAGCGCAGCAGGAACGCCTTCTGCAGCGTGTTCAGCGTGCGGTTCACCGCCCAGGTGCTCGCGAACGGGCCGAAGTAGTCGCCCTTGATCGTATGCGCGCCGCGATGCTTCCTGATCTGCGCGGCGGGATGCTCGCGGCGGATGACGATCTCGGCGAAGCTCTTATCGTCGCGCAGCGTTATGTTGAAGCGTGGCTTCAGCCGCTTGATCAGGTTGGATTCCAGCAGGAGCGCGTCGGCCTCGGTGCGGGTGGTGACGAACTCCATGGCGCGGGTCAGCGAGACCATGTGCTGCAGCCGCTGGCTGTGGGCGCGCCCCTGCGCGTACTGCACCACCCGCTTCTTCAGCGAGCGCGCCTTGCCGACATAGAGCACCTCGCCCTCGTCGCCGAGCATGCGGTAGACGCCCGGCGTGTCGGGCAGCCGCTTGACGTAGTCGGCGATCAGCGCCGCCCCGCGCAGGGTCGGCGCATGGTCCCCGTCCGCGGCGGTGGAGCGCACGATCTCGACGTCGGCGGAGGGAACGGGCGCGGTCTCGGCGGCGGCGGACGGATCGAGAGCGGCCGGGTCTAAGACATTGGGCATCGCCGCTCATATAGGCGCGCCGCCCCCGCCGCCTCCAGTATCCGTCCGCCTCAGCTCAGTAGAAGGCGCCGTAGATCACGTCGCGGATGCGGCCGGTATGGCGGTTCACCAGCAGGAGGTCCGGTCCGTAGCGCACCCAGCGGTAGCCCGGAGGCGGGGGCGGGGCGCCGAGCGCGGCGTAGTCGTTCCAGAAGTAGGTCGAGGTGAGGAACAGGCTGGGCAGCACCAGGCCGGCCGTCCAGCGCCGATAGCCGTAGCCGCGCGGGTAGCGGAAGCCGGGTCCGCGGATCGGCCTGAAGCCCGGCGGCCGCCCGCCGCCCGGCCGGAAGCCGGGGTTCGGGCCGGGCCGGAAGCCGCCCCCAGGCCTGTCGCCG
>CAZZZR010000172.1:0-5802 GCA_964658605.1 uncultured Caulobacter sp.
ATCTGGAAGTAGTCGGGGTGGATCTCGTTGAAGGCGAGGAAGCCGTGGCGGTTGCCGCCGTACTCGATGAAGGCGGCCTGGAGCGAGGGCTCCACGCGGGTCACCTTGGCGAGGTAGATGTTGCCCCGGAGCTGCTTCTTCGAGGCGATCTCGAAGTCGAGCTCCTCGATCCGGTTACCTTCGACGACCGCGACCCGGGTCTCTTCCGGGTGCGACGCGTCGATCAGCATGGACTTGGTCATGTAGGGGGTCTCCGCGGCGTCCGCGGGACTTTTCATCCGCTCGCCGCAAGGGGCCGGTCGCGCCACGCGCCGAGACGCCGCGCCGGAGGAAGGCTCCGGGCGGTTGCGTCGTCGGGGTGAAGGCGGCGAGGCCCAAGGTTGGTTTCCGATGCGCCCGCGGCCGAGACCGGCGCGAACGTGGGACTGGGGAGCGTCCACTCGACCCGACCGAGATGACCGGGCGAGATGACGCGGTGTGGCTGCGGCTGTGGGCCTGTCGCTCAGACCCTCAGGTGAGGGGAAGCGCGGGACGGCCGTGAGGCGCGAAACACAAGATGGCGCCGTTGCGCCCGGAAAGCAAAGCGACGCGAAAATGAAGCTCGCGCGCCGGCTTGGTTAAGGGTTTGTCTACGCGGGGCGACCAGGGTCCGGATGGGCGTGGAAGGGTTCGAACGCGGTCATGCGAGCGGTGTTGGCGAGGCTGGCGAAGGTGCGGCGGACGTGGGCGGCGCTGGCCTTCGCTTTGCTCGCTGCAGCCGGCGTCGCGGTCGCGCAGGGTCGCGAGGGTCCACAGGCCAGCGTGCTCAAGGTGCGGCTCGGCGGCGACGCGCGCCAGACGCGCGTGGTGATGGAGCTGAGCGCGGCGGTCTCCGGCAAGCTGATCGCGGGCGCCGATCCCACCCGCCGCGTGCTGCTGATCCTGCCGCACGCGGAAGCGGCGGGCGACATGGCCGGGGCGGGGGCGGGCCTCGTCAAGGCCTGGGCGGTGGAGGACGCGGGCGGCGCGGTGCGGTTGAAGCTCGACCTCGCCCGCGACGCGACGGTGCGCCGCCGCTTCCTGCTTCCGCCGGGCGACGGGCTCGGGGTCTACCGCTACGTGGTGGACGTGGAGGGCGCGGGCCCCTCGACCGTCGCGGCGGCCCCGGCGCGGCCGGGCCCGACGCGGATCGAGCTGCCGCTGGAGCCTGTGATCCCGGCGAAGAAGGTCATCGTCATCGACGCGGGCCACGGCGGCAAGGACCCCGGCGCGCACGGCGAGGACCGGCGCGAGAAGGACCTGACGCTGGCCGCCGCCAAGACGCTGCGCGACCAGCTGAACGCGACCGGGCGCTACCGTGTGGTGCTGACCCGCGACACCGACGTCTTCATCCCGCTGGAGCAGAGGGTGCGGATCGCGCGCCGGGCGAACGCGGACCTCTTCATCTCGCTGCACGCCGATTCGCTGAACGACCCGACGATCAAGGGCGCGACCGTCTACACCATCAGCGACAAGGGAACCGACCGGGCCGCCAGAGGCGTGTTCGGGCACCCCGACTACTTCCTCGACGTGAACCTGCCCGGCCGCGATCCGGCGGTGAACCGCATCCTGCTGGACCTGACGCAGCGCGAGACCAACAACCGCTCCGCCGTCTTCGCCGAGGCCCTGCTCGACAAGCTCTCCGACCGCGCGCCGCTCCTGCACAAGAGCCACCGCGACGCGGGCTTCGTGGTGCTGCTGGCGCCCGACGTGCCCGCCGTCCTGATGGAGATGGGCTTCATCACCAACCACGACGACGAGCGCCGCCTGGCCGACCCGGGCGAGCGGCGGCGCCTGATGGGCGGCGTGGCCGAGGCGATCGGCGGCTACTTCGAGGGCGAGACGCGCTACGCGCTGAAGTGAGCCCTGCGCCGGTCTAGCGGCCGGCGAAGGCCGCCGGGCGCTTCTGCAAAAAGGCGCTGACGCCCTCGCGGAAGTCGGAGGTGGCGCCGACCTCCTTCTGCGCGCGACGCTCGGCGTCGAGCTGGTCGCCCCAGCCCGCGGTCTCCGCGCGGTGCACGAGCTTGCGCGTCAGGCCCAGAGACGCAGGTCCGGTCGCGAGGCGCAGCGCCACCTCCCGCGCGGCGGTCTTCAGCTCGCCGTCCGGGACGACGCGGTTGACCAGGCCCCACTCGAGCGCGGTCGCCGCGGGGATCTTGTCGCCCAGGAGCATCATCTCCATCGCCCGCGCCCGGCCGACCATCCGCGGCAGGAGCCAGGTGGAGCCGCCGTCGGGGACGAGGCCGATGCGCCGGAACGCCTGCAGGAAGTAGGCGCCTTCCGCCGCGACGATCAGGTCGCCCATAAGCGCCAGCGAGCAGCCGACGCCGGCCGCCGCTCCGTTCACCGCGGTGACCAGCGGGACCGTCATGTCGCGCAGCGCGGTGACGAGCGGGTTGTAGACCTTCTCCAGCCCCGCCCCCATGTCGACGTCCCCGTCCGGCGCGGCGGAGCGAGGCGAGGAGAGGTTGGCGCCCGAGCAGAAGGCGCGGCCCTCGCCGGTGAGGATCACGGCGCGCACGCCTGCGTCCGGCGCGGTCAGCTCCAGCACCGCCTCGTGCAGGCCCGCGCCCATCTCCAGGTCGCAGGCGTTCAGCGTGGCGGGGTCGTTGAGGGTGACGGTGGCGATCGCCTCGGCGACCTCGACCTTGACCTTGGGCGTGGACATGGAGCCTCCCGCTTCTCGTGCGTGGGCCCGCAGCATAGGGGCGGAGGCGGCGAGCGGAAGGCTGTCGTCGCGGCAGCCGTGGCGCTTTGTCCGAGCGCAGGCGGAGCGCTAGGCGGCGGCTTCCAGGCTGTCGGCGTCGGTGACGCGGTTGCGGCCGCCTCTCTTGGAGAGATAGAGCGCGGCGTCCGCGCGCTCCATCAGCGCGCTCCCGCTTTCCCCCGGACGGCGTTGCGCCAGGCCCGCGGAGACTGTGACGGCCCCCAGGTCTTCGTTGGTCGAACGGCGCTTCAGGGCGCGTGAGGCGATCTCGGTGCGGATCAGCTGCAGCGCCTGCTCGGCGGTGCGCGCGGTCTCGCTCGGGAACAGCAGCGCGAACTCCTCGCCGCCGTAGCGCGAGGCCAGGCGCGGCGCCGCGCCCACGCGGCCGATCACGTTGGCGACATAGCGCAGCACCTGATCGCCGGTCTGGTGGCCCCAGGTGTCGTTGAAGCGCTTGAAGTGGTCGATGTCGATCACCGCCAGGCACAGGGGCGCGTCCGGCGAGGCGTCCTCGCCGCACATCTTGCCCAGCGCCTCGTCGAACGCCTTGCGGTTGGCGAGGTTGGTCAGGCCGTCGGTCATCGCGTCGCGACGCACCTGCTCGAGGTGCTCGCGCAGGCGGCGCACCTCGGCGGTGGACTGGGCGAGGCGGCTTTCGAGCATGCCGTTTTCGCGCTGCACGCGCCTGGTGGCCTCGGAGAGGTGTTCGACCAGCTTCTTCAGCTCGGGCGGCTGGTCGGTGAACTCCAGTTCGCGCCCGGCGCCGGCGAGCGTGCGGCCGTAGGCCTCGCTCGACTTTCGGGCTTTGTCGATCGCGCTGCCTATGCTGTCGAGCTGCTTGCCCAGCGCCTCGCCCGCGTCCCGGATTTCGTCGTTCAGGCGCAGGCGCGGGAGGAAGCGGGACGCGAGCGATTCGGCCACGTCGTCGTTGAACGGGTCCTGCGCGGCCAGCAGGCGCGCGATCTCCTGCGCGAGCTCGCCCTGCGGGTCAGCCTCGCGGTGCAGCCAGAGCTCGTAGTTCAGGGGCGTGGGCCACACCTTGGCGTCTTCGAGCGCCCCCAGCGCCTGGCGTGCGAAAGCGTAGGCCTCGGGACCGCGGATCCGGGCGTTGATCTCGTCAGCCATGATGGTGTTCGCAGCCCCGTTTGGGCGATCCTAGCTTTCCGATCGCTGACACAGGGTTAAGCTTGGCCTGCGCGCGGAGCCTACCCCAGCTTGTTGCGTCGGCCGGGGCGGGTCATTCTGTCGCGGCTCTGGGAGGCTGACATGGCGGACGGCGAAGACGCGGGCGCGGCGATGCACACGGTGCTGGCCCGGCAGAAGGCCGCGCAGCTGCGCGACGGGCCGCCTTCGGCGGCCGTGCGGATCGAGCGTATCGACCGCTGCATCGGCCTCCTCGTCGACCATGCGGAGGAGATCGAGGCCGCGGTCCGCGCCGATTTCGGCGCCCGGCCCGCCGCCGTCACCGGGCTGACCGACACCGCGGGATCGATCGGTCCCCTGAAGCACGCCAAGGCCAAGCTGCTGCGGTGGATGCGGCCGCAGCGGCGGCCCACCACGCCCGCGATCCTCGGGCTCTTCGGCGCCAAGGCCGAGGTGCGCTTCCAGCCCAAGGGCGTGGTCGGGATCATCAGCCCCTGGAACTTCCCGGTGAACCTGACCTTCGCGCCGCTCGCCGGCGTGCTGGCGGCGGGCAACCGGGCGATGATCAAGCCCAGCGAGCACACGCCCGCGACCTCCGAACTGATGGCCCGCCTGTTCGCCAGGGCCTTCGGGCCCGAGGAGATCGCCGTCGTCACCGGCGGCCCGGACGTGGGCGAGGCGTTCGCGCGCCTGCCGTTCGACCACCTCGTATTCACCGGCGCGACGTCGGTCGGCCGCCATGTCATGCGCGCGGCGGCGGAGAACCTCGTGCCCGTCACGCTGGAACTGGGCGGCAAGAGCCCCGTCATCGTCTCGCGCTCGGCCGACCTCGGGGTCGCGGCGGGGCGGATCATGGCGGGCAAGACGCTGAACGCGGGCCAGATCTGCCTGGCGCCCGACTATGTGCTGGCGCCCTGCGACCAGGTGCGGGACTTCGTCCAGGCGGCCACCGACGCTACGGAAACGATGTATCCGACCGTGCGCGACAACCCCGACTACGGCGCGATGATCAGCCAGCGCCACTACGACCGGGTGATGGGCTACCTCGACGACGCGCGGGACAAGGGCGCCGAGGTCATCTCGCTGGCCCCGGCCGGCGAGCACTTCGCCCAGCAGGAACACCGCCGAATCCCGCCGACCCTGGTCGTCAACGCCACCGACGACATGAAGGTGATGCAGGAGGAGATCTTCGGGCCGGTGTTGCCGATCGTCGGCTACACCGACGTGCAGGAAGCCATCGACAAGGTGAACGCCGGAGACCGACCGCTCGGCCTCTATTGGTTCGGGACCGACGAGCGGGAGAAGGAGGCGGTGCTGGAGGCGACGACCTCAGGCGGCGTCACGGTCAACGACGTGATCTTCCACGTTGCGCAGGAGGACCTTCCGTTCGGAGGGGTGGGTCCATCCGGCATGGGCAGCTACCACGGCCACGACGGCTTCCTTGAGTTCAGCCACCGCCGCGCCGTCTACACTCAGGTGAAGAAGGACCTGGGCCCGATGCTGGCCCTGCGGCCGCCCTATGGCGAGGCGGCGCGCAAGTACATCGCGGGCGTGATGAAGCGCTGAACGCGCCTCATCCTGCCCGCAGCGGGTCAGCAACCCGAGTCGTCCCAGTGGTAGCGGCGCTCACCCGCATTCCAGACCCACTGGCCGCAAGCTCCGCCGGCCGGAGGGGCTGCGCCCGTGGAGCCGTAGTCCTGGCTCCAGGCGTCGCCGCCGCCGTCGTCGTAGGCCGGTGCCCCGTAGTCGTAGGTCGCTACGCCTTCCGTGTAGCCGTAGGGGTAGTAGCCGTCCCAGCCGTAACCGTAGCCGCCGTAGTAGGGGTAGGCGAGGGCCGTGCCGATCGCGAGACCCGCGATCAGTCCGCCATACCCGTACCCGTAACCGTAGCCGCGTCCGTAGTAGCCGCCTCGATAGCCGTAGCCCCGGCCGTA
>CAZZZR010000173.1:0-5772 GCA_964658605.1 uncultured Caulobacter sp.
CCGACCGGGCGCGGCCGCCGGCGACATCCTGGCGCGGATCGCCGCCTACAAGCGGGACGAGGTGGCGGCGCGCAAGCGCGAGCGGCCGCAGGCCGAGGTGGAGTCGCAGGCGCACGACGTCTCAGCCCCCCGCGGCTTCTCCGCCGACCTGGCCGCGGCCGCCCGCCCCGGCCGCACCGGCCTGATCGCCGAGATCAAGAAGGCCAGCCCGTCGAAGGGCCTCATCCGCCCGGAGTTCGACCCGCCCGCCCTCGCCCGCGCCTATGAGGCCGGCGGGGCGGCCTGCCTGTCTGTCCTGACCGACGGCCCGAGCTTCATGGGCCACGAGCGCGACCTGTGCGCGGTGCGCCGGGCCACCGTCCTGCCGGTGATCCGCAAGGACTTCCTGGTCGATCCCTGGCAGGTGGCCGAATCACGCGCGATCGGGGCCGACGCCATCCTCGTGATCCTGGCGATGGTGGACGATTCACTGGCCGCCGACCTCCTCGCCGAGGCCGACCGCTTCGGCATGGACGCCCTGGTCGAGGTCCACGACGAGCGCGAAATGGAGCGGGCCGGACGGCTGGGCGCGACCCTGGTCGGCGTGAACAACCGGGACCTCAAGACCTTCACGGTGGACCTGTCGACCACCGCGCGGCTCGCGGCCGGAAGGCCGGCAAACGCTTTGCTGGTCTCGGAAAGCGGCATCGCCACCGCCGCCGACGTGGCGCGCGTCCACGCCGCAGGCGCCTCGGCGGTGCTGGTGGGCGAGAGCCTGATGCGCCACGCCGACGTCGAAGCCGCCACCCGCGCGCTCCTGAGCTGAGGGGTCCAAGCAGACGATCCGGGGGGCCTTGCGGCCGGCCGTTGAATTTACTTGACGCTAAGAAGGAACACTTACAGAACATGGCCATGGGTTGACGGTTTGTTCCGTCGCTTCGCGGCGATGCGCCGCTGAAAGGGGTCTGGCGGATCATGCTCACGCGCAAGCAGCACGAGCTTCTGATGTTCATCCATCAGCGCATCCGCGAAACCGGCGTGTCGCCTTCGTTCGACGAGATGAAGGATGCTCTGGACCTGGCGTCCAAGTCGGGCATCCACCGCCTGATCACCGCGCTGGAGGAGCGAGGCTTCCTCCGCCGCCTCGCCCATCGCGCCCGTGCCCTCGAGGTCACCAAGCTGCCCGAGCAGGCCAGCGCGCCCTCCGCGGCGCAAGGCGCGCGAGCGCCGTTCAAGCCGCAGGTGGTGGAGGGCGGCGGCCGCGCCCGTCCCACCGCTCCTCCCGCCTACGCCGACCCCGAGGGCGCGCGCGAACTGCCCGTGCTCGGCAAGATCGCCGCCGGCACGCCGATCGAGGCCATCCAGCACGAGCGCGAACGCATCGCCGTGCCCGACGCGCTCATGGGCGCGGGCGAGCATTTCGTGCTGGAGGTGCAGGGCGATTCGATGATCGACGCCGGCATCCTGGACGGCGACTACGTGGTCATCCGCAAGGGCGACTCCGCCGCCTCAGGGGAGATCGTGGTGGCGCTGACCATGGGCGAGGAGGCCACGCTGAAGCGCCTGCAGCGCAAGGGCGGCTCGGTCGCGCTGGTGCCCGCCAACCCGCGCTACGAGACGCGGCTCTACGCGCCCGATCAGGTGCAGGTGCAGGGCAAGCTCGTCGGGCTGATCCGCCGCTACCACTGAGCGGGGGCGGCGTGACGCGAGGGCGCGGACGCTGATAGACATCGCGGCCGTGAAGCCGCTGAAGGTCATGCTGGTCGCCGCTGAACCCTCCGGCGACGCCTTGGGCGCCGGGCTCGCGCGGGCGCTCAGGGAGCGCCTAGGCGAAGCGGTGAGCTTCGTCGGCGTCGGCGGGCCGCTGATGGCGGCGCAGGGCGTGCGCAGCCCCTTCGACATCAAGGACCTGGCCGTTCTCGGCTATCTGGAGGGGATCGCCGCCTATCCTCGCGTCGTGCGTCGGGCGGACGAAACGGCGGCGCTGGCGGCGCGCGAGAAGCCTGACGTGGCGGTGCTGATCGATTCGTGGGGATTCACCCTGCGCGTGGCGCAGCGCCTGCGCCGGCTCGATCCCAGGCTTCCGCTCGTGAAGTACGTGGGACCGCAGATCTGGGCCTCGCGACCGGGACGCGCGAAGACGCTGGCGGCATCGGTCGACCGGCTCCTGACCATCCACGCCTTCGACGCGCGCCTGTTCGAGGCGGCCGGCCTGCCCACCACGGCGGTCGGCAACCCCACCCTCGCCCGGAGCTTCGCACAGGCGGACGGTGCGCGGCTGCGGGCCAGGATCGGCGCGGCGCCCGACGATCCGCTGCTCCTCGTGCTGCCGGGGAGCCGACCCGGCGAGATCGCCCGCCTGATGCCGCCGTTCGAGGACGCGGCCCGACGGTTGAAGACCGAGCGTCCGACCCTGCACGTCGCCATCGCGGCCGCCTCCGCCGTGGCCGAGGCGGTGCGCCTGCGCGTCGCGAGCTGGCCTTTCGCGGCGTCGGTGATCGAGGGCGATGCGGACCGGGACGACGCCATGGTCGCCGCCGACGCCGCGCTCGTCTGCTCGGGCACGGCGACCACCGAGCTGGCGCTGGCGGGGACGCCCATGGTCGTCGGCTACCGCTTGGCGCCGCTCACCCACTGGATCGCCAAGCGCATCATCCTCACGCCTTGGATCACCCTCTTCAACATCGCCGCGAAGTGCTTCGTCGCGCCCGAGTTCGTGCAGGACGCCTGCACGGGAGCGGCCCTGGCGCGCGCGCTGGCGCCCCTGCTCGACGACCGCGCCACAGCCGCCCGCCAGGCCGCCGACCAGACCGCGGCGCTGGCGCTGATGGGGGCGGGCGAGAGCGATCCCTACGGCCGCGCGGCGGACGCGGTGCTGGAGGTCGCAAGCCGGCGCTAGGCGGCGCGCTTCAGGGGCTCGGCGCGGGGCAGGCGGTCCAGCCGCTCCAGGAGGTCGTCGACATCGGCCTGCGGCGCGCCGGTGTTGGCGGTCAGGAACCGCTCCAGCATCGACTCCTGGAAGCGCGACAGGTCGCCGTCCTCGGCCAGGAGCGCATGGTGGGTGTCCACCCCGGCGCGGAAGGCGGGGAGCAGGCGCGGCGGCATGCCGGCCTTGTCGCAGATCGCCTTCAGGCCGAGCGGTCCGGCGTCGTGCACCAGGAGCCAGGCGCGGTGGTGCGGCAGCGCGGAAAGCTCGGCGAGCGCCGCCTCGAAGAAGGTCATCTGCCCGCAGGCCAGCGCGCGCAGGATCAGAGACGGCGTCAGCCGTTCCTGCCGGTGCAGGTGCGCGCAGAAGCCGGGAAGGTCGGCGACGCGACCGGCCTGGTCCACGAGGTCGATGGTGGCCCGCTCGCGCGCGCCGACGGCGACGCGCAGCGCCGTGCGGGCGGACAGCGCATGGCGGTCCACGAGGTGGCGGCGCACCTCGTCGCTGACGAGGTCGACCAGCTTCTCCGAGATGCTGAGCGGCAGCGCCTGGCGGTAGGCCATGCCCGCGGCGATGTCGCGGTCGCCGGCGAAACGGGTCAACGTCGCGGCCAGGCCCTGCTCGGTGAACCGTGCGCGGTCGTTCACCAGCGCCAGCTTCACGGCGGCCTGGCAGCCGTGCGTGGCCAGGGCCTGGGTGACCACCTCGCCCAGGGCGGGGCGCGACGCCACGGCAGCCTGCCGCGCCTCCACGCCCGTGCGGATCACCTCGGCCAGGTCCTCGTCGGTGAAGACGGGGGAGAAGTTCAGCACGGGGAGCGCGATCGAATCGATGTCGGCCGCGAGCTTCAGGGCCACGTCGCGAGGCAGGGCGTTCGAGGCCCGCAGGGTGACGGCGAGCGCGCGGCGCACAACCTCGGCGGCGTCGGCGGCCATCAGCCGCAGCACCTCGTGGGCGGCCTCCCGCTCCTGCGGCGTCAGGCTGTGGTCGATGCGGCGGCATAGGCGGTGGGCGACCTCGGCCCGCGCCTCGTCCGTCGGCCCCCTCACGAGCGCCCGGATGTCGTCGTCGCCGAAACCCGCCCGCCGCGTCATGCCGCCTCCCCAGACCGTCAGCGCAAGGTGAACGGTCGTGCTTAAGCGACGGTTTACCGCGCGCTCCTCGACCCGCTCAGCGCGGCGCCTTGGCGTCCGACAGGATGGTCAGGAGCTCGGAGGTGAAGAGCGAGCCCGCGGGCCCCCGGCCCTGGTCGTCGGTCTTGAGCAGGAAGTCGATCAGCATCTGCTGCTCCCGCTGGCGCTCGCTGCGCCCGGCGTCGGCGTAGGAGGCGAAGGCGGCCTGCCCCGGATCAGCCTGGGCGGGGGAGCCGGACGCCGCGGCGCCCTCGCCGATGCTGCGCGAGAGCTCGCCGTACACCTGCGCCACGGTGAGCGCCGCGCCGTTGCGGTAGAAGACGTTGTGGTTGGCGGCCGCCGCGTCCGGGAAAAGCGCCGCCGCCGAGACATCCGGTGTGGCCAGGCTGGCGCTGATCAGCTTTGCGGAGCCCTGCGGGCCCAGGAAGTGCGCGGCGTAGAGCTCGCCGCCGGTCGGCTCACGGCCCGTGCGTCCCCGCAGGTAGGCGGCGTGGTCGGAGGCCAGCTCCCCGGCCATCACCGCGGAGGCTTGCGGATCGTAGCGCAGGTCCATCACCGTCTTGTGCGCCTCGGCCCCGGGCACGACGTAGCGCCCGTCCCCCGCGTCCTGGATCAGGCCGGCGTAGCGGGCGTAGCCGTGCGCCGCGCCGTGGCGCTTGAGGGTGCCCAGCCACGTCTGCTCGACGAACTGGAACAGCCCCGCCGCGCTGGACGTGCCGGCCTGGGCGTTGGGGTTGTAGCCGCTCTCGCGCCGCGCGGTCTTCATCAGGAAGTCGAAGTCGACGCCCGTGGCGGACGCGGCGCTGCGGACGGCCGACTCCACCGCCGCCGACAGCCCCGAGATCGCGCCCACCGCCATGGGCAACTTCTGCCGGGCGCATGGTTAATGTGGCGTGGATATCGGATGGGCTTGGCGCAGGCGCCCGGGCGTGTCTAGAAGGCGCGCGACCCTACCTATGGGCTTCCAGAAAGCGAACCCGCCGCATGGCCGACGATCCCGAGAACACGCTGATCATGACGCTCGCCTCAGGGCCCGTCGTGATCCGCCTGCGCCCCGACCTGGCGCCCAAGCACGTGGAGCGCATCAAGGAGCTGGCGCGCGAGGGCTTCTACGACGACACCACCTTCCACCGGGTGATCCCCGGCTTCATGGCGCAGGGCGGCGACCCGGACGGCACCGGCCGGGGCGGCTCGTCGAAGCCGAACCTGAAGGCGGAGTTCAGCGACACGGCCCACGTGCGCGGCGTGGCCTCCATGGCCCGCACGCCACACCCGGATTCGGCCAACAGCCAGTTCTTCATCTGCTTCGACGACGCCCGCTTCCTCGACGGCGAATACACCGTCTGGGGCGAGGTGATTGAAGGCATGGAGCACGTCGACGCCCTGCCCAAGGGCGAGCCGCCGCCGAACCCCGGCCGCATCCTCAGCGTCAAGGTCGCCGCCGACGCCTGAGCCGGCCCTACCGTTAAGTTTTTAACGGAGCCGTCTTCAAAGCCTGTGCGTTCAGGGCCATGTGACAGGGGACTGCGTCATTCCGACGCGGCCCCGCCAGGACGAGACGCCGCCTTCGCGACGCGACGCCTCTGGTCCACGGAGGTCCGCATGAAGTCCTTTGCATCCGTCCTCGCCGCCACGGCGCTCGTCGTCGCCCCGTCCGCCGCCTTCGCCCAGCACGGCGGAGGCCATGGAGGCGGCGGCGGAGGCGGAGGCTTCCATGGCGGCGGCGGCGGCGGG
>CAZZZR010000174.1:0-5770 GCA_964658605.1 uncultured Caulobacter sp.
AGGGCGTCCCTAAAGATTTCGACGAGCCTGCGGCGCGTCGAACACTGGGCTGGGGTTAGAAGAAGAGTAGGAGGAAGAGCGCAGGAAGAGGGGGGCGACGGAGGAAAGAAGCCGCCTTAGCACTCCCTGCCAACATCTCCTCACTGGCAGGCGAGGCACTCCTCGTAGTCCGTCCGCGCCGCGTCCTTCACGCTCGCCTCCAGCGCCTCGCTCCCCGCGAACGCCGCCCGCTGCACGCTCTTGGAGCGCAGGTAGTACAAGGACTTGCAGCCCCGCTCCCACGCCTGCCAGTGCAGCATGTGCAGGTCCCACTTGTCGACGTCGCCGGGCAGGAAGACGTTGACCGACTGGCCCTGGCAGATGTCGGGCGTGCGGTCGGCGGCGAGTTCGATCACCCAGCGCTGGTCCAGCTCGAAGGCGGTCTTGTAGACGTCCTTCTCGTGGTCGCTCAGGAAATCCAGGTGCGCGATCGAGCCCTGATTCTCCAGGATCGAGCTCCAGGTCGCGTCGTCGTCGCGGCCGTATTTGGCCAAGCACGCCTTCAGGTAGGGGTTCTTGACGGCGAACGAGCCCGACAGTGTCTTGTGGGTGTAGATGTTGGCCGGGATCGGCTCGATGCCCGCCGACGTGCCGCCGCAGATGATCGAGATCGAGGCGGTGGGGGCGATGGCCAGCTTGTGGCTGAAACGCTCCATCACGCCGCGGTCGGCGGCGTCGGGGCAGGGGCCGCGTTCCTCCGCCAGCTTCACCGAGGCCGCGTCGGCGGCGCGGCGCAGGCTCTTGAAGATGCGCATGTTCCACGACTTGGCCATCGCGGACTCGAACGGCACGTTCTGGCTCTGCAGGAAGCTGTGGAAGCCCATCAGCCCCAGGCCCACCGACCGCTCGCGCTGGGCGGCGTAGATGGCGGACTCCATGGCCGTGGGCGCGCGGTCGATGAAGTCCTGCAGCACGTTGTCGAGGAAGCGCATCACGTCCTCGATGAAGCGCGGGTGGTCGCGCCACTCGAGGAAGGTCTCGGCGTTGACGCTGGAGAGGCAGCAGACGGCTGTACGATCTACGCCGAGGTGGTCCTTGCCGGTGTGCAGCATGATCTCGCTGCACAGGTTCGACTGCTTGACGCTGAGGCCCAGCTCCCGCTGGTGCGCGGGCATGGCGCGGTTCACCGTGTCGCTGAAGATCAGGTAGGGCTCGCCGGTCTGCAGCCGGATCTCCAGAATCTTCTGCCACAGCTCGCGGGCGTCGACCGTGCGGACGGGCGAGCCGTCCTTGGGCGATTGCAGGTCGAACTTGGCCCCGTCGCGCACCGCCTCCATGAAGGCGTCGGTGATCGAGATGCCGTGGTGCAGGTTCAGGGACTTCCTGTTGAAGTCGCCGCTGGGCTTCCTGATCTCCAGGAACTCTTCGATCTCCGGGTGGTGAATGTCGAGGTAGACGGCCGCCGAGCCCCGCCGCAGCGAGCCCTGGCTGATCGCCAGCGTCAGCGAGTCCATCACGCGGATGAAGGGGATGATCCCCGACGTCTGCCCCGCGCCCTTCACCGTCTCGCCGATGGAGCGCACGCCCCCCCAGTAGGTGCCGATGCCGCCGCCGTTGGCCGCCAGCCACACGTTCTCGTTCCAGGCGCCGACGATGGCCTCCAGGCTGTCGTC
This sequence comes from uncultured Caulobacter sp., assembly GCA_964658605.1. Classification (GTDB taxonomy): domain Bacteria; phylum Pseudomonadota; class Alphaproteobacteria; order Caulobacterales; family Caulobacteraceae; genus JASLDZ01. The sequence continues at coordinate 1,653 of CAZZZR010000174.1, forward strand.
CACCGCGTTCAGGAAGCAGCTGATCGGCAGGCCGCGATCGGCGCCGCCGTTGGACAGCACCGGCGTGGCGGGCATGAACCACAAGCGGCTCATGTAGTCGTAGACGCGCTGCGCGTGGTCGGCGTCGTCGGCGTAGGCGGTGGCGACGCGGGCGAACATGTCCTGATAGCTCTCGCCGGCCAGGAGGTAGCGGTCCTGCAGCGTGGTCTTGCCGAAGTCGGTGAGGAGGTCGTCGCGGGAGCGGTCCACCTCGACCTTCTTCACCAGCGTCAGCACCGGGCCCTTGCTGGGCCAGGAGGCGTGGCGCTGCGCCTTGGCCGGCGCGGCCTTCACTTGGCCTTGAGCCGACTGCATCCGAAGAGCCTCGCTGCCTGCCGCCATCTCGCCCAGCCCCAACATCTAGTGTGCCCCATATGGAAGACCCACCAGATGGCGGCGTCAACGGCGATATTTTCGCGGTGTGGCCTTGATCGTTAACCCGCCGCTCACCGTTCGCGATTCGCCTCTCCCGCGATTGAGGCGGAGCAAGGCGGCGCGGTCAACGTTCCTCTTACGTTCCTGCGACATCGCGGCTATGCTGCGCTCCACCTGAGGGAGGATCGGGCCATGACCAACCCCAACGCCGGCGACGAGATCGTCTTCTACACCAACCCCATGTCGCGCGGCCGCATCATACGCTGGATGCTGGAGGAGGTGGGCGCGCCCTACCGCACCGAGCTCCTGCAGTACGCCGCCTCGATGAAGGCGCCCGAGTATCTGGCGATCAACCCGATGGGCAAGGTGCCGGCGATCGTCCATGGCGGCGTGGTGGTGACCGAATGCGCGGCCATCTGCGCCTACCTCGCCGACGCCTTCCCAGACGCAGGCCTGGCGCCCCCGCCGGGCGACGAGGCGCGCGGTCCCTACTACCGCTGGCTGTTCTTCGCCGCCGGACCGATCGAAGCGGCGGTGACGGCCAAGTCGATGAACCTGCTTGCGCCCTCCGACAAGGCGATGATGGCGGGCTACGGCTCGTTCGGGGCGGTGATGGATGTGATGGAGAAGGCGGTGACGGCGTCGGAGTTCGTGGCCGGCGACCGTTTCACCGCCGCCGACGTCTACTTCGGCTCCCAGGTCGGCTGGGGGCTGCAGTTCGGCTCCATTGAGAAGCGCCCCGCCTTCGAGGCCTACTGGTCGCGCCTCGCCGGCCGCCCCGCCAAGCTCCGCGCCGACGAGATCGACAACGCGCTGATGCCCCCGCCTCAGCCCGCGGCGGCGTGATCGCCGACGCAAGGAGCGCGCCCCTCCCCGACCGCGCGCAACGGTGATAGCTCAGGGCGCATGAACGCCCGCGCCGCGCCCCCGCCCGAGGCCATGCCCTCGGCGGAGGGCGCCTCGCCGGTTATGGCGCAGTTCTTCGCCGCCAAGGCGCGCCAGCCCGACGCCCTGGTCTTCTTCCGCATGGGCGACTTCTACGAGCTGTTCTTCGACGACGCCGTACGCGCGGCCGAGGCCATCGGCATCACCCTCACCTACCGCGGCCAGCACCAGGGGCGCGACATCCCCATGGCGGGCGTGCCGGCGCATGCGGCGGAAGCCTACCTCGCCAAGCTGATCCGCTCAGGGTTCAAGGTCAGCGTCTGCGAGCAGGTGGAGTCGCCTGCGGCCGCCAAGGCGCGGGGCGGCAAGTCGATCGTCAAGCGCGAGGTGACGCGCATCGTCACGCCCGGCACCCTCACCGAGGAGGGCTTGCTCGACGCGCGGGGCGCCAACCGGCTGGCGGCTGTGGCGGTGCGCGGCGGGGAGGCGGCGCTGGCCAGCGTGGAGGTCTCCACCGGCGAGGTGGAGGTCGCGACCCTGCCGCGCGAGGGCTTGGCGTCAGCGCTCGCCGCGCTGCGCCCGTCCGAGATCCTGGCGCCCGAACGACTGTTCGCCGACGCGGTGGCGGCCGAGGCGCTCAACGCGATCCCCGGCCTGGTGCAGCCGATGGCCAACGCCCTGGCCGAGCCCTCGGCGGCGCAGGCGCGGCTGGAGCGGCTCTACGGCGTCGGCACGCTGGACGGGTTCGGCGCCTTCTCCCCGGTGGAGATTTCAGCGCTCGGACTGATCGCCGCGCACCTGGAGTCCACCCAGGCCGGGCGGGCGCCGCCGCTGTCGCCGCCGCGGCGGGGCGGCGCGGGCGACTACCTCGCCATCGACCCCGCCACCCGCGCCAGCCTCGAGATCGACCGGGCGAGCAACGGCGGTCGCGAGGGGTCGCTGCTCGCCTGCCTCGACCGCACCGTCACCTCCGCCGGCGCGCGGATGCTGGCCGATAGACTGGCCCGGCCGCTGACCTCCGTCGCCGCCATCTCCGCCCGGCTGGACGCGGTGGAGCGGCTGCTGGAGGCGCGCACCCTTCGCGGCAAGCTGCGGGAGGCGCTGAAGCGGGCGGGCGACCTGGCGCGGGCGCTGACGCGGCTGGCGCTCGGACGCGGCGGCCCGCGCGACCTCGCCGCGGTGCGCGACGGCCTCCTGGCGGGCGAGGCGATCGGGGCGCTGTTCGCGCTGGACAGCGATCCCCTCTCGCCCCTGCCGACCGAGGTCGCCGCCGCGCTCGATGCGCTCTCACTGGCGCGCGCGCCGGACCTTGCGGCGCTGGCTCGTACGCTCGGCGAGGCGCTCGGCCCCGACCTGCCGCTGCAGGCGCGCGACGGCGGTTTCGTCTCGCCCGGCTTCCGTCCCGAGCTCGACGCTACGCGCGCGCTGAGGGACGACAGCCGGCGCGTGGTGGCCGCGCTGGAGGCGACGCTGCAGACGCAGACGGGCCTCTCCATCCGCATCCGCCACAACGGCGTGCTGGGTTATTTCGTCGACGCCACCGCGAAGCAGGCGGAGACGCTGCTCAGCCCTCCGCACACCGCCCTCTTCATCCACCGCCAGACCACCGCCAACCAGGTCCGCTTCACCACCGCCGAGCTCGCCGACCTGGACGCGCGCATCAGCCAAGCGGGCGACCGCGCTCTGGCGATCGAGCTGGAGACGTTCGAGGCGCTGCGGGCGCAGACGGCCGGGCTGGCGACCGGGATTCAGGCGGCGGCGCAGGCGCTGGCCGCCCTCGACGTCGCCGCGGCCCTGGCGGAGTGGGCCGAAGAGGTCGGCGCGGTGCGGCCCCAGGTGGACGAGACGGTCGTGTTCGAGGCCGAGGCCGCGCGACATCCGGTCGTGGAGGCCGCGGTGAAGCGCGCGGGCGGCGCCTTCACGCCCAACGCCTGCCGGCTCGACGGCGAGGGCGGCGCCTGCCCGCGGCTGGCGCTGGTCACGGGTCCGAACATGGCCGGCAAGTCCACCTTCCTGCGCCAGAACGCGCTTCTGGTGGTTCTGGCGCAGGCCGGGAGCTTCGTGCCCGCCGCGCGGCTGCGGCTGGGGGTGGTAGACCGGCTGTTCAGCCGGGTCGGCGCGGGCGACGACCTGGCGCGGGGCCGCTCCACCTTCATGATGGAGATGGTCGAGACCGCCGCCATCCTGAGCCAGGCGACGCCCCGCTCCTTCGTGGTGCTTGACGAGATCGGCCGGGGCACCGCCACCTACGACGGCCTCGCCATCGCCTGGGCCGTCGCCGAGCACCTGCACGACACGAGCCGCTGCCGGGCGCTGTTCGCCACCCACTACCATGAGCTGGCGCGGCTGGAGGGGCGGCTCTCGGCCGTGTGCAACCTCTCCATGCGCGCCAAGGAGTGGAACGGCGAGCTCGTCTTCCTGCACGAGGCGCACCCCGGCGCCGCCGACCGCAGCTACGGCGTGGCGGTGGCCAAGCTCGCGGGCGTGCCGCCGCGGGTGGTGGCGCGGGCCAGACAGGTGCTCGAGAAGCTCGAGCGCGACCCGGGCTCGCCCGCGCGGCTGGAGGACCTGCCCCTGTTCGCCGCGGCAACGCCGATGTTGGCGGTGGAGGAGCCCGCGCCCTCGCGCGTGGAGGCGGCGCTGGGGGAGATCGACCCGGACGCGCTCAGCCCGCGAGAGGCGCTGGAGGCGCTGTACCGGCTGAAGGGGCTTTCTTAGCTCGCGCCGAGCCTACCGGGCGGAGCCGTCCTTTGGGCGTCGCATCGGCGCGCAAGCGGTGAGGGGGAACCCTGAACCTCTTGGCGGATGATGGCGCGGGG
>CAZZZR010000175.1:0-5748 GCA_964658605.1 uncultured Caulobacter sp.
GAGCGGGCGGCCATGGCGCTCCGGACCGTCAGGCGCCGAAGCCGCCGTCGACGTCCAGGGCCGCGCCGGTGACGAAGCGCGACTCCGGGCCGGCGAGATAGGCGACGAGGCCCGCCACGTCGTCGCTCTCGGCGTAGCGCGGGATGGCCATCAGCGGCTTCAGGATGTCGGCGAAGGGCCCCTCGGCGGGGTTCAGCTCGGTGTCGACCGGGCCCGGCTGCACCACGTTGACGGTGATGCCGCGCGGCCCCAGGTCGCGCGCCCAGCCGCGGGTCAGCCCCTGCACCGCAGCCTTGGTGGCGCCGTAGGCCGCACCGCCCGGGAAGGGCATGCGGTCGGCGTTGATGCTGCCGATGGTGATGATCCGACCGCCGTCGCCGATGTGCTTCAGCGCCGCCTGGGTGGCGACGAAAACCGCGCGCACGTTGACCGCGAAGACGTCGTCGAACTCCTCCAGCGTCAGGTCGTCGATGGTCTTGAAGGCGCCGATCCCGGCGTTGTTGACCAGGATGTCGAGCCGCCCGAACGCCTCGGCGGCCTGGTGCACGGCCGCGGTCACGGCGGCCGCGTCCTGTGCGGGCGCGTGGATCGCCAGCGCCTTGCCGCCCCTGGCTTCGATCTCCTTCACCACCGCCTCGGCCCGGTCGGGGGAGGAGACGTAGGTGATCGCCACCGCCGCCCCGTCGGCCGCCAGCCGCCGCGCGATCGCCGCGCCTATCCCGCGCCCTCCGCCCGTGACCAGCGCCGCCTTGCCGTCCAGATTAGCCATCGTCGTCTCTCCTTTGCAGGCGCGGGAGATAAGCGCGGCTGTTGCGGCTGCGGAGTCCCGCGGATCGCGGATCGCCCCCACTTTATCGGGCGGCCGCCCTCAGCTTCCCTGCGTCTCGTCGGCCTCGAACGGCGAGGCGTCGTAGGTCAGAAGATCGCCCGGCTGGCAGTCCAGTTCGCGGCACAGCGCGTCCAACGTCGACAGGCGCAGAGCCCGCACCCTGCCGCTGCGCACGAGGTCGAGGTCGTCGGGCAGGATGCCCACGCGGTCCGCCAGCTCCGCCAGCGCCATCCGCCGCTTCGCCAGCATGACGTCCAGCCGCAGGCGGATGCTCACACGGTGAGCTCCGCCTCGGCCCGCAGCCGCGCGCCCTCGCGGAACACCTCGGCCAACACGAAGACCACCAGAATGGCCAGCGGACCCGTCGCGTTGAGATCGAAGCCCGGGCGCGGGGAGCCCGGGAACAGCGGGGCCACGGCGAAACGCAGGCCGTAGGCCGCCGCCTCCACTCCGATCAGCGCCACGCCGATGGTCCGCATCCGCCCGACGTTGTCCGGATGGAAGGGATCGCCCGCCGTCATCGTCCCGAACACGCGCCGTAGCCGGTCGGCGACCACGATCAGCGCGGCGAGGTAGACGGCCGCCCCCGCCGCCGCCGCCGCCGTCTGCGGCCCGCGCCGGGCGAACGACGACAGCTCGCCCATGGCGCCGCGCGTCTGCCCGCCTCCGAACGGAAGCGACAGCACCGCGGCCGCCACCGCCACCGCCAGGGCGGCCGCCAGCGCCCAGAGCAGGGCGTAGGCGACGTCCAGCCCCGTCTTCAGGAAGCTGGAGAGCGAACCCGGGCCGAACGCGCGCATGTCTCGATCCGCCTCCTTCGGCCGCCGGCCTCGCCCGAGAAGAGCGTCAGCGGCCGGGCGGCGTCAACCGGGCGGCGGCCAGATCAGGCGGCGCGCACCCGCTCGAGCATCTGCGGGTGCAGGTCTAGGTTGGCGCAGATCACGCCCTCGCCGCGCACGTCGAACGGCTGGCCATCGATGTTGGTGATCATGCCGCCCGCTTCGGTGATCAGAAGCGAGCCCGCCGCGATGTCCCACGGCTTGATGTCGCGCTCCCAGTAGCCGTCGAAGCGCCCGGCGGCCACGAAGGCGAGGTCCAGCGCCGCCGATCCGAAGCGGCGGATCCCCGCCACCCGGCCCGAGAACTGGTGCAGCTCCTTCAGGAACTGGCCATGGCCGGGCTTGCCCTGGAAGGGGATGCCCGTGGCGAAGACGCAGTCGCCCAGCGCCTTCCGCGCCGCCACGCGCAGGCGCTTCTCGTCGTTCAGCCAGGCGCCCTTGCCCTTCTCGGCCCAGAAGCACTCCTCGGTGATGGGGTTGTAGGTGACGGCCGCCTGCACCCCCGCCCCCTCCCGCTCGAGCGCGATGTTGACGGCGAACTGCGCCAGCCCGTGCATGAAGTTGGTGGTGCCGTCGATCGGATCGACGATCCAGGTGTGGGTCTTGTCGGTGCCCTCCACCAGGCCGCGCTCCTCGCCCAGGAAGCCGTAGCCGGGGCGGGCCTTGCTGAGCTCCTCGAACAGCGTCTGCTCGGCCTTGACGTCGGCGGAGGTGACGAAGTCGCTCGGGCCCTTGCGGCTGACCTGCAGCTCGGCCACCTCGCCGAAGTCGCGCTTCATCCGCCGCCCGGCCTTGCGCGCGGCGGCGATCATCACGGCCAGAAGGGCGGAGGCGGTGGCCATGGGAAGTTCCGGGCTTTCGGGCGCGCGGGCGGATGCGCCGTTGATCTCGCCCGCGGCTGCGACGACATAGGGGCTTGGCCAAGGAAGGGTCGGCCGCGTGGCGGCGGAACCTAAGGGCGGCGCGGCCTTGGGGCAACCCGCGGGCTCCCGTCGGGGCCTGAGGAGTTTGACGACCGCCGATGAGCCAGACGCGCACCCTCCTCCTCGTCGACGACGACGACGACCTGCGCGAGGCGCTGGCCGAGCAGCTGGAGCAGGAAGGCGACTTCACCGTGCGCCAAGCCGCCACCGGCGCCGCCGGCCTCGCCTCCGCCCAGGCGGACCGGCCCGACCTGATCCTTCTGGACGTCGACCTGCCCGATGGCGACGGACGCGACCTCTGCGCCAGGCTGCGCGCCGACGACGTGAGCTGCCCGATCCTGATGCTCACGGGCGCGGTGGAGGACGCCGACGCGATCCGCGGGCTCGACTCGGGCGCCGACGACTACATCGTCAAGCCGTTCCGCTTCGCCGTGCTCCTGGCGCGCATCCGCGCGCACCTGCGCAGCCACGAGGCCAGCGAGAACGCCGTGTTCCGCATCGGTCCCTACGCCTTCCACCCCGCGCAGAAGCTCCTGATCGAGGAGGCCGAGCCCATGGGCCGCGGCCGCAGCGCCCGGAAGATCCGCCTGACCGAGAAGGAGTCCAACATCCTGCGCTACCTCTACCGCGCACGCGGCCAGGCCGTGGCGCGCGAGGAGCTCCTGGCCGAGGTCTGGGGCTACAACGCCGGCGTCACCACCCACACGCTGGAGACCCATGTCTACCGCCTGCGCCAGAAGGTCGAACCCGAGCCGGGAGAGGCCCGGCTGCTGATCACCGAGGCGGGAGGCTACCGGCTGGAGGCCTAGACGAACAAATCCACAGTTACCGGGGCGTGGTCGCTGGGACGGTCCCACGCGCGGACGTCGTCGTACACCCGCGCCTCCACGCGCCCGGTCGTGCGGGCCGCCGGAGCCAGGCCGGGCGAGGCCCACAGGTGGTCCAGCCGCAGGCCGCGGTTCGAGGCGCGGAAGTCGGCGGCGCGGTAGCTCCACCAGCTGAACAGCTTCTGCGGCTCGGGGACCGCCTCGCGCACGAGGTCCACGAAGCCGAGCGACGCCCTGAGACGCGCCAGGGTCTCCACCTCCACCGGCGTGTGGCTGACGATCCTGGACATATGGCGGTGGTTCCAGACGTCGTTCTCGCCCGGCGCGATGTTGAAGTCGCCGGCGAGCAGCAGCGGCGCGGTCGGGTCGCGCCCCGCCATGTCCGCGGTCAGGCGCTCGTAGAAGTCGAGCTTGTGGTCGAACTTGGGGTTCAGCGCGCGGTCGGGCGTGTCGCCGCCGGCGGGGATGTAGAGGTTGCGGACCTCGACGCCTGCGATCACGCCACCGACGCAGCGGGCGTGGCCCTCGCGGCAGGCGTCGAGGGGCGGCGCGTCCGCGATCGGCAGGCGGGACGCGATGGCGACGCCGTGCCAGCCCTTCTGGCCGGCGATCTTCAGGTGCGGCAGGCCCATCCGCGCGAAGGCCTCCCGCGGGAACTCCCCCTCGCGGCACTTGGTCTCCTGCAGGCAGACCACGTCGACGTCGCGCTCGGCGACGAAGCGCGCCACCTGGTCGGCGCGCAGCCGCACGGAGTTGATGTTCCAGGTCGCAAGCCGCAGGCGCATGCGCGCTCCCTGCCGACCGCCGGGCCAAAAGGAAAGCCCCGGTCGCACGGGGCGCCGGGGCTTGAAGGGTCGATCTCTGAGCCGCGGACCGGGAGGGGATAATCCGGCCGCGACGGGCGCCGGTGCATCCGGGGAGGAGCAGCGGCGCTAGCGTGGTATATCTGCGACTCGTGGCCGCAATCGTCAAGGCTCGGGTAGAAGTTTCTTGCGTGTGACTTGTTTGTGACGCTTCCGCCGCATTGCGGACCTTCACGCGCCCTTGCGCGGGTCGTTCAGGACGAAGAGGGCGGGGTCCAGGCCGCTCCGGGATGCGAGCGGCCCTAGCCGCACACGCGTCATGCGGCCTTGGGTGTCGATGATGCTCCATCCCTTCAACGCCACGGGTTTGTCGGCGAAATAGATGATGATGCGGCCGAGGGCGGCGTGGTGGGCGTCGACCGCGGTGACGGCGAACCCTTCCGCCGTCGTGTCGACCCGGGCGATGTCGACGCCCCGGTCCAGGCGGATCTGCTGCGCCAGGAGCAGGTTCAGCGGCGTGCGGCTGAGCGGCGCCTTCTGGTAGCTCTTCAGCCGCCCGTCCCACAGGGCGACGGTGCGCCCGTCCGACACGATCGTCATGTCGGCGGGCTTGTCGTAGGCGAAACGCGCCTTGCCCGGACGCTGCATGGACAGCGTCCCCGTGGAGTGTGCGCCGCTCGGGTCGGTCTGCTCGAACCGCCCGGTGACGCTCGCCAGGTCCTGCAGGTAGGCGGTGGCGCGGGCGACGCGCGCCTTGTCCTCGGGCGTCAGGGTGTAGGGCGAGGCGTCGAAGGGCCGGTCGGCGGCGGCGGCGACGCCCCCGGCGGCGGCGGCGAGCAGCAGGGCGAGGACGGCGCGGCGGATCATGCGCGGGAGCTAGCCCCCCGGCGCGTCGCCTTCAAGGCGCGGACGCGCGGACTCCGCAGACGGGACAGGCCGGGTCGGCCCCGACCCGCACCGTGCGGCTCTCGCCCGCCAGCCCGTCGTAGATCAGAAGCCGTCCGGCCAGGGGCTCGCCCGCTCCCGTCAGGCGCTTGACCGCCTCCAGCGCCATCAGCGACCCGATGACCCCCGCGAGCGCCCCCACGACGCCGACGGCGGCGCAGGTCTCCGCGTCGGGCGGCGTGTCGGGCACGAGGCAGCGGTAGCAGGGGCGGCCCTCGAACAGGCCCACCTGCCCCGTCCAGCGGCCCAGCGCGCCCGTGACCAGCGGCCTGCGCTCCGCCACGCAGGCGGCGTTGACGGCGAAGCGGGTGGCGAAGTCGTCGGTCCCGTCCAGCACGAGGTCATGGCCGGCGACGAGGTCGCGCGCGTTCGCGTCGGTGAGCGCCACGGCATGGGCGTCCACCTGCACGTGCGGGTTCAGGTCGGCCAGCCGTCGCGCCGCCACGTTGACCTTCAGGGTGCCGACCTCGGCCGTGGCGTAGAGCACCTGCCGCTGGAGGTTGGACAGGCTCACGACATCGGGGTCGGAGAGGCCGAGCACGCCCACCCCCGCCGCCGCGAGGTAGAGGGCGGCCGGCGCCC
>CAZZZR010000176.1:0-5720 GCA_964658605.1 uncultured Caulobacter sp.
CGCCGGCCTCGAGCTTGCGCAGCAGCACGGCGCGGTCGGGCGGCAGGTTGGTCAGGCCGTGACCGCCGGCGCGGGCGAGCGCCAAAAGCGCGTCGACGTCGTCGGCGCGGCCGGGGCGCACGCGCGGAAGGGCGGTCATGCGGTCAGCCTACCGCTATTGCATCCGAATGCAATCGAATGGCGTCAGCCCAGTCGCGACGATCGGCCCGCGATCAGCTCTCCCGGGAACACCCGCCGCTCCGGGCTGAGCGCTGGGCGCTCGATCCGTTCGCGCAGCATGTCGACGGCCGCCTCGGTCATGCGCCCGACGGGCTGGCGCACCGTGGTGAGCGCGTAGCTGGCCCACGCCGCGGGGCCCGCCCCGTCGAAGCCGACCACCGACAGGTCCTCGGGCACCCGCAGGCCGAGCTCGTGCCGTGCGCAATCCATGGCGCCGATGGCCATGAGGTCGCTGGCGCAGACCAGGGCGTCGAGGCCATCCGGCAGCGCCTGGGCCAGCCTCTTCAGCCCCGCCGCGCCGCTCGCGTAGTCGTAGGCGCCCTCGACCACAGCGTGCTTCAGGCCCAGCTTCTGCAGCCGGTCGACCGCGCCGCGCTCGCGCTCCCGGCTGACATAGTTGTCCGGCGGGCCGGTGATCACGCCGAAGCGCGTGCAGCCGGCCTGCGCCAGTCGGTCCACCAGCATCTGCTCGCCCGCGTAGCTGTCGCAGGACACGCTGGAGGCGTTCGCCCCGTCGCCGCCGCGGTTGTAGAGCACCAGCGGCACGCCCCGCCGCTCGAACTGCTGCAGCGCCGGGGCGTCCAGGTTCGCGGCGGCGATGACGCCGTCCACGCGGTAGCGCCAGACCTGCGTCAGGGTGGCGGCGACGTCGTGCTCGGAGCGGAGCGTGAACAGGAGCACGCGCATGCCATGCGCGTTCAGCTTCTCCGTCAGCGCGGCCAACACCTCGGGGTAGTAGAGGCTGGTGGAGTGCGAGAGCAGCACGGCCACCAGGTTCGACCGCCTCGTGATCAGCCCCTGGGCAATGGCGTTGGGCGCATAGCCCAGCTCGTCGGCCGCTTTCAGGATGCGGGCGCGGGTGGCCGGAGCGACGCTCGCCCCCTCCTTGAACGTGCGCGACACGGCCGACTGCGACACCCCCGCCGCCTGCGCCACGTCGTAGGAGGTGACGCCGTGCGCGGCCGTCGCCTGCCGTCGTGCTCCGTCCCTCACGCCCGTCCGCCCTCCCATGGGGCCAACCGCTAGGCGCTGCCCGGGCCGCTGTAAAGCGAGGCGCCAAGGGCGTCTTGATCAGCTTTGCATACGAAGTCATAAGGTCACCGCACGGAGGACGGATCATGGCGCGGTGGATCAAGCGGGGCGGTGACGCGGACGCCAAGGCGGCGACCGACCGGAAGGTGAGGGAAACGGTGGAGGGCATCCTCGCTGACGTCGAGGCGCGAGGCGACGCCGCGGTGCGGGAACTCTCCGTACGGTTCGACGGCTGGGACCGGGAGGACTACCGCCTGTCGCCTGCGGAGATCGACGCCTGCCTCGCCAAGCTCACGCCGCAGGACCTGCACGACATCGCATTCGCCCAGACGCAGGTGCGCAACTTCGCGAAGATCCAGCGCGACTCGATGCTGGACGTGGAGGTCGAGACGCTGCCGGGCGTGAAGCTGGGCCACCGGCACATCCCGATCAACGCGGCCGGCTGCTACGTGCCGGGCGGCAAATATCCACTGCTGGCCTCGGCCCACATGAGCGTGATCACCGCCAAGGTGGCGGGCGTGAAGCGGGTGGCCACCGCCGCGCCGCCCTACCGCGGCGTTCCGGCTCCGGCGATCGTGGCGGCGCAGCACATGGCGGGCGCGGACGAGATCTACTGCCTGGGCGGCATCCAGGCGGTCGCGGCGCTGGCGATCGGCACCGAGCGCGTCGCGGCGGTGGACATGCTGGTCGGCCCCGGCAACGCCTTCGTGGCGGAGGCCAAGCGGCAGCTGTTCGGCCGCGTCGGCATCGACCTCTTCGCCGGCCCCACCGAGACGCTGGTGATCGCCGACGAGACGGTGGACGGCGAGATGTGCGCCACCGACCTCCTGGGCCAGGCCGAGCACGGGCCGGACAGCCCCGCGGTGCTGCTCACCACCAGCGAGAAGCTCGCGCGCGACACGATGGCCGAGATCGAGCGCCTGCTGGCCATCCTCCCCACCGGCGAGATCGCGCGGCGCGCCTGGGAGGGCTTCGGCGAGGTGATCGTCGCCGAGGACGAGGACGAGATGGTGAAGGTCGCCGACGAGATCGCCTCCGAGCACGTGCAGGTCATGACCCGCGACCCGCGCCGCTTCCTGCGCGACATGACCAACTACGGCGCCCTGTTCCTGGGGCCGCGCACCAACGTGGCCTACGGCGACAAGGTGATCGGCACTAACCACACCCTGCCGACCCGGAAGGCGGCGCGCTACACGGGCGGGCTGTGGGTGGGCAAGTTCCTCAAGACCTGCACCTTCCAGGAGGTGGCGAGCGACACGGCGTCCGCGCAGGTGGGCGAATACTGCTCGCGCCTCTGCGCGCTGGAGGGCTTCGCCGGCCACGGAGAGCAGGCGAACCTGCGCGTGCGTCGCTACGGGGGGCGCAACGTCCCCTACGCGGGTCGCGCCGAGCCGCTGATCGCGGCGGAGTAGGCGTTCCGCCGGCGGCGGGCGCAGCGTCCGCGCTCCACCACGACCACGCCGCCAGACTGACGGCGCACACGCAAGCCCGATGATCGCCGGCTGCGGAGGCGCGGCGGCGCCGTCCGCAAGGCCTGGGACGACAACGCCGGGGGTGGCGACCGGGCGAGCTCCCGCGGTCTCATAGTCGCGATGCGCGCGGCGAGCTCGGGCGACGGTCCCGGAGGCGCCGACGCGAGCATGCCGCTCACCAGCCCGCGGCTTCGGTGCGGCCGGTCGCCAGGAGGTCGCGGAACGAGCGGATCCGCGACATGACCCAGAGGACGCCCGCCAACACCCACGCCGGGCTGGCGTCGAGCCTCCGCCTGGTTTGGGGATGGATCGGATGTCCCAGCGCCTTGACCAGGCTGAAGCTGGCGCGACGCCTCGAGCCGGAACCAGGGCTTCGCCCCACGCCGCCCGGCCGCCACGCATCGACGCACCTGAACGCCCGGTCCCACGCTCAAGCGTTGCCGATCACGCCGCTGCAGGTGATGTTGCTTTGGTCTGGTAGGAACTGGGACCGCGATCCGAGGGCTATGAGCGCAGCCGCACCTCCGCCTTCCACCCCCGCCGCCCGCCGGCTCCCGACCTGGCGGCGCTTCGGACCGATGGTCGTGGCGCTGGCGCTGGCCCTGGTCCTCGTGCTCCTGATCCCGCTGCGCTGGACCGGCTGGAGCGCCGACGCCCGGTGGCAGACCACCGACGACGCGCAGCTGAAGGGCGAGCTCACCCCCCTCGCCGCCCGCGTCTCGGGCTATGTCCGTCGCGCGCTTCCCGCCGACTACCTCCCCGTGCGCCGGGGAGAGATGCTGGTGGAGATCGCCGACGACGACTACCGCGCCCAGGTCGCCCAGGCGCAGGCCGACGTTGAGGCGGCGCAGGCCGCGCTCGACAACAACCGCGCGCAGCAGGCGCTGCAGGCCGCCGCCATCGACGCCGCCCGCGCCGCGGTGGAGGCGAACCGCGCCGACGTCGCCCGCGACGCCCTGCAGGCCCGCCGCGAGCACACCATGGTCGCCACCCAGTCGGTCGCCCAGCAGGACGTGGAGACCGCCGACGCCGCCCTGCTGCGCGCCCGCGCAGTCACCCGCCAGGCGCAGGCGCAGCTCGAGACGCAGGTGCGCCAGGTCGCGGTGCTGAAGACGCAGACCCGCCAGCTCGCCGCCGCGCTGGACGCGCGCCGCGCCGCGCTGCGGCTGGCGCAGATCAACCTCGGCTACACGCGGATCGCCGCGCCCGCGGACGGGACGGCGGGGGAGCGGCTGGTGCGCGAGGGCCAGCTCGTCTCGCCGGGCACGCAGGTGATCTCGGTGACCCCCTCGAACGCGGTTTGGGCCACGGCCAACTTCAAGGAGACGCAGCTGGCGCACATGCGCGTGGGCCAGCGCGCAGTGGTGCGCGTCGACGCCCTGCCCGGGCGCCGCTTCTCCGGCCGGGTGGCGGCGATCGCGCCCGCCACAGGCTCGCAGTTCGCGCTGCTTCCCCCCGACAACGCCAGCGGCAACTACACCAAGGTGGTGCAGCGCGCGCCCGTGCGGATCGCGCTCGACGTTCCAGCCGACCTGCATGAGCGCCTGCGCCCCGGCCTGTCGGTCGTGGCGCGCGTCGATACGGCGGGCGGACGGTGACGGAGCCAACCGCCCGGCCGCCGATGACGGCGCGGCCGCTGGTCGGCGTGGCCGCGGTGCTCATGGGCGCGGTCATCTCCACCCTCTACGGCCGGGTGACGACCTTCGGCCTGGCCGACATCCGGGGGGGCTTCGGCGCGGGCTTCGACGAGGGAGCCTGGATCACGACCGCCTCCACAGTCGGGCAGATGCTGATGGGCGTCCTGTGCGTGTGGCTGGGCGCGGCGTTCGGCGTGCGCCGGGTGCTGCTGGGCGGCACGGCGGTGTTCGCCCTCGCCTGCGGCCTGATCCCCCTGGCCTCGAGCGTGCGTGCGGTGATCGTGCTCCAGTTCGTGGCGGGGCTGGGCTCGGGCGTCTACGTGCCGGTGACGATCGGCTTCGTGCTGCGCAACCTCAAGGCGCCCTGGCAGGTGTTCGGCATCGCCGCCTACGCCATGTCGCTGGAGCTGTCGCAGAACGTGCCCGCCTCGCTGGAGGGCTTCTACGTCGAGGCGCTGAGCTGGAAGTGGATCTTCTGGCAGCACCTCGTCCTGGCGCCCGTCATGCTGACGCTGACCTGGTTCGGCGTGCCGAAGGAGCCGGTGAACCGCACGCTGATCGAGACCGCCGACGGGCCGGGCATCGTCTATCTCGGCGTAGGCGCCAGCCTGCTCTACGCCGCGCTCGACCAGGGCGACCGTCTGGACTGGCTGGGATCGGGCCGCGTGGCGGGTCTGCTGGCGGGGGGACTGCTCCTGCTCGCGCTGTTCGTCGTGCGCGAGCTCACGACGCCCAAGCCCTTCTTCGACCTGCGCTACACCTTCCGCAGCGTGCTGCCGCAGCTGGCGCTGGTGCTGATCCTCTACCGGGCGCTGGTGCTGGCGACCGCGGTGATCGTGCCGCAGTTCCTGACCGTGGTGCAGGGCCTGCGCGCGCTGCAGGTCGGCGACGCGCTGGTGTGGATCGCCGCGCCGCAGCTGCTGCTGGCGCCGCTCGTGGGCCTGACGCTGCAACGGGTGGACGCGCGCTGGGTGATGGCGGCGGGGTTCTTCGCCATCGGCGCGGCGTGCCTCCGGGTCTCGACCGGGCTGACGCGCGACTGGGCGAGCGGCGACTTCGTGCCGAGCCAGCTTCTGCAGGCGGTCGGCCAGTGCGCGGCGCTGACGGGCTTCCTGTGGTTCGCCACCCGTCACCTGGAGCCCGCGCAGGCCCTGACCTTCGGCGCCTTCATCCAGACCTTCCGCCTGTTCGGCGGCGAGCTCGGCATCGCCTTCATGACCTGGTTCCTGCGCGCGCGGGAGCAGACGCACTCGCTCCTGCTGGGCGCGCAGGTGCAGGCGGGCGCCGGGAGCACGACTGCGCGCCTGGCCGGGACGGCCGCCGCGGTCGCGGGCCGCTCCTTCGGGCCGGCGGCGGCGCA
>CAZZZR010000177.1:0-5694 GCA_964658605.1 uncultured Caulobacter sp.
ATCACGGCGGTCCCGTCGGCGTGGGCGAAGTCGCACACCCGGCGCAGGAGCCGCCCCGCCACGCGCGGCGTGCCCCGCCCGCGCCCCGCGATCTCGGCCGCGCCGTCCGGGGCGAGTTCGACGCCCATGCGCCGCGCGGCGTGGTGCAGCACGCGCTCGAGCTCGGCCGGCGTGTAGAACTCGAGCCGCAGCGGAATGCCGAAGCGGTCGCGCAAGGGCGTGGCCAGGAGCCCCGCCCGCGTGGTCGCGCCCACGAGCGTGAAGGGCGCGAGATCGATCCTGACCGACCGCGCCGACGGCCCCTCGCCGATCACGAGGTCCAGCACGTGGTCCTCCATGGCGGGGTAGAGGATCTCCTCCACCGCGGCCGGCAGGCGGTGGATTTCGTCGATGAACAGCACGTCGCGCGGCTCGAGGTTGGTGAGCAGCGCCGCGAGGTCGCCCGCCTTGTTCAGCACCGGGCCGGAGGTGGCGCGGAAGTTCACCCCGAGCTCCCGGGCGACGATCTGCGCCAGGGTGGTCTTGCCGAGGCCGGGCGGGCCGGAGAGCAGCACGTGGTCGAGCGACGTCCCCCGGTCGCGGGCGGCGGCGACGAAGACGCGCAGGTTCGCCTTCAGCGGCTCCTGACCGGAGAAGTCGTCCAGCGTCTGCGGCCGCAGCGCCCGGTCGGCGGCCTCGAGTTCGGGCGAGACGAGGCGGGTCACGCGATCACCGCGCCGTTTCCTGCAGCGCCGCCTTGATCAGGGCGGCGAGGTCGGGGTCCGGTCCGAGCCGGGCGGCGGCGGTCTCCACGGCGCGGCGGGCCAGGGGTTCGGCGAGGCCGAGGCCCATCAGGGCGGCGACGGCTTCGCCCGAGGCGGTGGGGGGCGGCGAGGCCGCGGGGGCCGAGATCGGAGCGGCGTGGCCGACGAGACCGCCGCCCAGCGGCTTGCCCTTCAGCTCCGTCACGATCCGCAGCGCCAGCTTCGGCCCGACGCCCTGCGCGCGCCCGACGGCGGCCTTGTCGTCCCGCGCTACGGCGGCGGCCAGCTCCGCGGGGGGGAGCACGTCGAGCACGCCCATGGCGGCCTTGGGGCCGACGCCCTGGATGGCGGTGAGGGCGTTGAAGGCGGCCCGCTCGTCGCGCAGGGCGAAGCCGTAGAGGGTGGTCCCGTCCTCCGCGGTGCGGCTCTCGATGTGCAGCTGCAGCTCGGCGCCGACGGCGGGCAGGCGGCCCAGCGCGTGGGAGCCCATGCGCACGATGTAGCCGACGCCGGCCACGTCCAGCAGGGCGTGGTCGGTCTCCACCTCCGCCAGCACGCCCCGCAACCGCCCGATCATGCCGCGCCCTTGAGCCGGGCCGCCGCGACGCGCAGGTGGGCGTGGGCGATGGCGACGGCGAGCGCGTCGCAGGCGTCGTGCCCCGCGTCGCCCACCCCCGGCAGCAGGCGGCGGACCATGAAGCCGACCTGGTCCTTCTCGGCCGCGCCGGTGCCGACCACCGCCTTCTTCACCAGCCGCGTGGCGTACTCCGCGACCGGCAGGCCGGCGCGGGCGGGGGCCACCAGCGCGCAGGCGCGGGCCTGGCCGAGCTTCAGGGTCGAGGCCGGGTTCATGTTGACGAACACCTCCTCCACCGCCGCCTCGTGCGGCGCGTGGGCGGCTACGACCGCCTCGAGCGCCTGAAGCAGGCGATGGAGTCGCTCCGCCATTCCCAGCTTGTCGGGGATCGCGACCACGCCGCAGGCCACCAGGGTCAGCCGCGAACCGGCGCAGTCGATGACGCCCCAGCCGGTGCGGCGCAGGCCCGGGTCCAGGCCCAGGATGCGGAGGGCGTGCGCGTGCGCGTTCATCATGCGTTCCACGCCCTGTATGACCGCATTCGTCCTTTCCCGGAAGTGAACGGCCGTGGGACGGGGCGCGGCGTTTGGCGTGGGCGGTCATCCCCGCTAAAGCCTGCCCCCGCCATGACCGCCGCCCTCTCCCTAGACGACATCCGCGCCGCCGCCGACCGGCTGAAGGGCCGGATCGAGCGCACGCCCTGCCGCCGCTCGCGCACCTTGTCGGCGATCACCGGGGCCGACGTGTGGGTCAAGTTCGAGAACCTCCAGTTCACCGCCTCCTTCAAGGAGCGCGGCGCCCTCAACAAGCTGCTGCAGCTCAACGAGGCCGAGAAGACGCGCGGCGTCATCGCCGCCAGCGCCGGCAACCACGCGCAAGGGCTCGCCTACCACGGCACGCGGCTGGGCGTTCCGACCACCATCGTCATGCCCCGCGCCACCCCTACGGTGAAGGTCGAGCACACCCGCGACTTCGGTGCGACCGTGGTGCTGGAGGGCGAGACCTACGACGACGCCGACGCCCACGCCCGCAGGCTGTGCGAGGAGCGCGGGCTGGTGTTCGTCCATCCGTTCAACGACTTCGACGTCATGGCCGGCCAGGGCACCATCGCGCTGGAGATGCTGGAGGACGCGCCCGAGCTGGAGGTCCTGCCCGTCCCGATCGGCGGCGGCGGCCTGATCTCCGGCATGGCGACCGCCGCCCGCGCGCTGAAGAACGACATCGGCGTCGTGGGGGTGGAGGCGGCGATGTACCCCTCCTTCACCGCGCGGATGCGCGGCATGCGCTCCAAGATCGGCGGCCAGACCATCGCCGAGGGCATCGCCGTCAAGCAGGTCGGCGACCTGACCTACGCCACCGCCCGCCCGCTGGTGGACGACGTGCTCCTGGTCGAGGAGCCGTTCATCGAGCGCGCCGTCGCGCTCTACTGCAACGTGGAGAAGACGGTGGCCGAGGGCGCGGGCGCGGTCTCGCTGGCCGCGCTCCTGGCCTATCCGGAGCGGTTCCGCGGGCGGACGTGCGGCCTGGTGCTGTGCGGCGGTAATATCGACACGCGGCTCCTGGCCAGCGTACTGACGCGAGAGCTGGTGCGGGAGAAGCGCATCTCCTCCTTCCGCATCGTGGGCGACGACCGGCCGGGCCTGCTCGCCACCGTCAGCGCGGTGATCGGCGAGGCGGGCGGCAACATCATCGAGGTGACGCACAACCGGCTGGCGCTCGACGTGCCCGCCAAAGGCGCCGAGTTCGACCTGATGGTCGAGACCCGTGACGCCGCCCACACCGACGAGATCGCGGAAGCCTTGCGCGTCCGCGGCTACCCGCCTCGCCCTCACTGACTTGGCCCCCTCCTCCATCCGCCCGCCGGAGCCCCCATGCGTCGCGCCCTGACCTCGATCGCCTTCGTCCTCGCGCTCGGGGGTTCGCTCGGCGCCTGCCACAAGGCGGGCGCGCAGGACGCGCCGCCCCCCGCCTCGGTCGCCGCGGAGAACGCCAAGGGCGCGGCCTTCCTGGCGAAGAACGCCAAGGCGCCCGGCGTGGTCGTGCTGCCGTCTGGCCTGCAGTACAAGGTGGCGGCGTCCGGACCCGCCGACGGCCCCCATCCGAAGGAGGGCGACGAGATCCGCGTGCACTACGAAGGCACGCTGCTCGATGGGAGGGTGTTCGACTCGACCTTCAAGACCGGCCAGCCCGCGGTGATGCCGCTGGCCCATCTCGTCCCCGGTTGGATGGAGGCGCTGCCGCTGATGCGCCCCGGCGACGAGTGGATCCTCTACGTCCCCGCCTCGTTGGCCTACGGAGACGAAGGCGCGGGCGCCGACGTACCCCCCGGCGCCACGCTGGTGTTCCGCCTGCAGCTCCTCGGCGTCCTGCCGCGCCCCGCGGACGTCATGGGATGACGTCCCGCTAAGCCGCCGAGGGCTGCCGCTCGTCCGCCAAGAGCGCGCGCACGGCGTCGGGAGTGCGGGCGAGCCGGAGGCGCTCCCGCAGCTCCGGCCGGCGGAGCTGGCGCGAGACGCGGGCGAGCGCGCGCAGGTGCTCCGACCCTGCGCCCACCGGCGCCAGGAGCGCGAACAGGATGTCGACGGGGCGGTCGTCCACCGCGCCGAAGGGCGCAGCGTCGTCCAGCCGCACGAACACGGCGCGCATCCGGTCGAGCCCGGGGAGTTGCGCATGCGGCACGGCGACACCGTGACCGACGCCGGTGGAGCCGTGCGCCTCGCGCTCCACCAGGGCCTCGAACACCGCCGCGGCATCCAGCCCATAGGCGCGCGCCGCCAGCTCCGCCGCCGCGTTGAGCGCCGCCCGCTTGCCCCCCGCTCCCACGTCGACGGCGATCGCGCCGTCGCTGAGCCAGTCCTGCAGTTCCACCCTAGCTCGCCTTCTGCGTGGCCGGCGCCGACGCGCCGGCGGTGCGCTGCGGATCGATCCAGCCGATATTTCCGTCGGGCCGGCGGTAGACCACCGACAGCCCGTCGTGCGCGACGTTGCGGAACATGACCACCGCGGCGTCGGTGAGGTCGAGCTCCATCACCGCCATCGAGACCGTCATCGCCCGGACCTCGGACTGCGACTCCGCGATGATCGCGCCGGCGGGGGCGCCGGAGCCGGCCGAGCCGTCCGTTCCCCACTCGTCGGCGACGTCCTCGTCGTCGTCGTCCAAAGCGTCCGGGGCGCGCAGCACGGTGTACGACGCCAGCTCCGCTCGGGCGCCCACGCCGCCAAGGTGCGGCTTGTGGCTGACGAGCTTGCGCTTGTAGCGGCGGATGCGGGTCTCGAGCTTGGCGAGCGCGGCGTCGAAGGCCGAATGCGCGTCGCCGCCCAGGCCCTTGGCCACCAGCCGCTGGCCGGAGGCCAGCCGGATCACGACGTCGACGCAGAACTGGTGGCCTTCGCGGTGGACCACGACGTCCGCCTGGCCGCCCCGGTCGAAGTATTTGCCGACCCGCGCCGCCAGTTCGTCGTCGATCCGGGATCGTAGCGCCTCGCCGACCGCCACGTGCTTTCCGGAGACGTTCACATCCATCGTGTCGAGGGCTCCGGGGGCGGCGTCGACCTTCGAAAGCATGGCTCACTCCGAACTGGCAGGGGGGCCAAGTCAAGCGCGCCGCCGGGTCGGCGACGGGGCCCCAGGACCCCTGAGGGAGCCGAAACGTCTGCTCCGTCCAAGGGTTCAAGGCGAGCGCCCGGCCCGCCGATCACGCGCTCGTGACGCGTCCGGCGGCAGAGGCGCCCGCGGCCGAGGCGCCTATCTTACGCCAGTGGCGAACGAAGCGGTGAACGCGCCGTTAAGGGCGTCCGCGCAAGGTCGCGGCTCCTCCCCCTCCGCCTTACGAGTCCCGCCGCGCCCATGCCCCTCGACCGCGTCCTGCTGCATTTCCCGCTGGACCCGTTCTCGCGGCAGGTCCGCCTAGCGCTGGCGGAACGCAGGCTGGCCTTCGCCGAGCGCGAGGTGCGCTACTGGGAGGAGCCCCGTCCGCTCGCCGACCTGAACCCCTCGGGCGTGCCGCCGGTGCTGGTTGAGGGGCGCGGCGCCACGGCCCTCGTCGTCTGCGAGAGCCGGGCGATCCTGGAGCACCTGGAGGAGGCCCATCCCGACCAGCCGCTCCTCCCGAAGGACGCCGCGGGGCGCGCCGAGGCGCGGCGGCTGTTGCAGTGGTTCGACCGCAAGTTCCAGTTCGAGGTGAATGGATTGTTGCTGCACGAGAAGCTGGAGAAGCGGCTCCTCGGCCTCGGTCCGCCGGAGCTGGCGGCGCTGCGGGCGGGGCGGGAGGCGCTGCGCATCCACATGCGCCACGTGGAGACCCTCGCCGGCGCGCGCGAGTGGCTGGCGGGGCGCGACCTCTCGCTGGCCGACTTCGCCGCCGCCGCCCACCT